>JBCBYZ010000143.1:0-8100 GCA_039815595.1 Pseudomonadota bacterium
ACCGCGCTGGCCATCGTGACGGTTGGCGGCACGGTCGCCCATGCCATGTTGATTGAAGGCACGATGGAGACATTTTCCAAGGCAGCTCTTTGTGCCTTGGTGATCTTGGCCACGTTGATGGTTCTCAAACAACTGCGCACAAAAATGCTTGCGCAATCCATGCGGGTGAGACCTGAAGCTTAAGCCAGTTCTTACGCAGCATCGGGCGTCCGCGTTCCATTTTTCCAAAGAATGATTTACGAGCGCAGTCCCAGACTTGCGACGGCACACTGCTGCGCCTTCGCTGCCCGCGAAAGCTATCCATCACGCGGATCACTCATTCAATGTCAGATAGAAGTCCCTCATGAAGTCTCTCAAAATTGCATGTCTCGGCGAAGCGATGATCGAGGTGATCACAAACGCTACTGTGACTAGCGCCGCCTTGGGCGTTGCGGGCGACAGCATGAACACGGCGATTTATCTGAAACGCGCCTTGGGCGCAGATCATGAAGTTGCCTTCGTTTCCATGGTTGGCCGTGATCCGTTGTCCGACCGGATCGAAACGTTCATCGCCTCAGAGGGTGTTTCCACCAAACTGCTGAGGCGCCATGCCAAAAAACTACCCGGCCTGTACACGGTCAACACCGACAGCGCGGGGGAACGCTCGTTCTCCTACTGGCGCGAGGCTTCGGCTGCCCGCATGATGATGTCTGATCCGCAAGGGGCGACTTTTGTTGAGCTGGCCACATTCGACGTGATCTCGGTATCTGCAATTTCTTTGGCCATTCTTTCGCAGGCCGACCGTGACCGGTTTTTTGAGTGGCTGAAGGACTTCCGCTCGTCGGGTGGGCGGTTTGTTTTTGACAGCAATTACAGGCCGGCGCTTTGGCCCGACCGCGCAATCGCTCGGCGCGAAATCACGCGGGCATGGCGGGCTTGCGATATCGCGTTGCCTTCGGTTGACGATGAGATGGCGCTGTTTGCCGATGCGGACGAAGCGGCAGTGTTGAGCCGCCTGCGGGGATGGGGCGTGAGACATGGTGCCTTAAAGCGCGGCGATCTGGGGCCGGTCCCCTTTGAAAGTGAACATGCGCCCCTCCCAGCCTTTCAACCAGCCAAACAGGTGGTCGATACGACAGCGGCTGGCGACAGTTTCAACGGCGGTTTTTTGGCGTCTTACCTCACCACCGGCGACGTTACCGCCGCCTGCGCCGCCGGCCACGCATTGGCCTGCGAGGTGGTGGGCCATCGCGGAGCGATCATTCCCAAACCCTGACCTGCATAGCCGGTGCCTGCCCCAACAGTTTCCGCAAACAGTTCTGGTATGAATGGCAAGGATAATTCGCTAAGCATTCCATGCTGCGCGGCTGGCTTCAAACATGTGTGAAGCTCAGCTGCGTCCACTGTTACACTGTGCGACTTTTATTCGAGAAAGGCCTTCACGATGGATTTAACCGGCAAAAGAGCGGTCATTTTTGGCGGCACATCAGGCATCGGCCTGGCAACAACCCATATGTTGGCAGAAGCGGGCGCAACGGTTGTGGCGATCAGCCGTGACCCCTCCAAGGCCGGCGCGATGCCCGACGGTGCCACGACACGGTCCTGCGATGTTTTGGACGACGATGCGGTTAAAGGCTTGCTGCAGGAACTCGCGCCGATCGATATTTTGGTCAGCGCTGCCACCGGGGGAGGCCGGGCCATCGGACCGTTCTTGGAGATGGACATGAAAGGCTTCAAAGCCTCGTTCGACAAGCTTTGGGGTTACGCCAATGTCATCCGGTACGGTGCAGAGCATGTGGTGGACGGTGGTTCCATCACACTGGTGTCCGGCGCGCCGGCGCGCAATTGCCGTCCCGGTCAAATCGCTCTTTCTTCTGTTGGCAATGCGGTTGAAGGCATGGTGCGTGCGGTGGCCCGCGAAGTGGCGCCCCGCATTCGTGTTAATGTGGTCTCTCCCGGCACCATTGATACGCCCATGGTTGCCGTGCAGGGCGAAGAGCGGGAAGCGCTGTACGCCAAAATGACCGAAAACAACCTGATCCCGCGCGCAGGCACGTCAGAAGAAGTGGCACAAGGCATTCTCTTCGTGATCCAAAATGGCTTTGTGACCGGCACAACGGTGGACGTCGACGGCGGTTGGGTACTGGCGTAGAGCCGTTTCCGGCTCAAACGCACTCGGCGTTTAGCGCGCATCGACACATTCAATCGGAACGTTCAGCCCGTTTTCCGCACAAAGCCCTGCAACTTCGCCTAAATACGCACCGTTCATCAGCACGATTCGGGTAGGCGACAAGTGCCGCCAATCGGAAGGCAGTACAACCTTCTTGGCGGAGGCTGGCAGGAAGCTGTTGCGCTTGCGCGGATTGATGTCGATGAGACCGACAATGGGATCATCCGGCCCTGACCCTGACCCTGATCGCGGCCCAAAACCCATCAGGGTTAAAAACCCCACCGCCTTTGACCCACCACCCCAAAGCACAATGCGCTCTCCCTGAGCGGTCCAATCCTTTAGCTGTCCTTGCCAAAAGTCTCGCATAGTCTCGACGTCTGACTGAAACTGATGAAACCGGCTAAGTTCGCTGCCAAGACCATTGAGATCATTTGGTGGCATTGGCTGCCGGTTTTCAATCGCTTGGATTTCGCCTTCCAATGCTTGCCCACGGCAAAGCAGATATTGATTTGAGTAGACGGTTTTCGTGTCGACCACCGGCAAGCCAGCGCTCTTCATGACCTGCTTCAAGCTTGCGCGTGTAAAGTAGTTGCAGTGTTCGTAATACACGTCCCAAAACGCGCGCCGCACGAACACATCCTCCCCGTTGGGAACCATGATGTAGACCGGACACGCACTGTTCTTGCGTGACAAGGCCGCCATTTGCGACAGCAGGGTTATCGGGTCTGCGATGTGTTCCAAGGTCATTTTGCAAACAATGGTAGAGATTGTGGGCAATGGTGAAGTTGGGTCGAAACTGGTTGCGCGGATGTCCACGCTGGACTCATCCGGCAGACCGGAGCGTGCCGGGTCAAAAGCCGGATCAAACCCGATGCCACCGCCGCAACCCGCCCCCTCCAACAGTGCCAAAAACTCTCCTTGGCCGCAGCCAATTTCGAGCACCACCCCTTCGTTTGCGGACGCGGATTGAGCAATATCTGCCGCGAGAGCTTCATGAAACGCATTGAAAGTTAGTGAGAAAGCCTGAGTGGCTTCATAGTCTTGGGTGTAGTGCAAACGGCTCGCATCAAATGCGCTGTTGAACACGAAACCGCAGGCATTGCAGGCGCTCAAGTCTATTGTCCCGACGGGAGCGGCCCGCGCTGAGTGTGCCGTTTTGTGAACCACCACCGTGTGGGCCGGTGCGTTTTCAATGCGCAGCGGCGATGAAAGCGAAACGCCACCGCAGACGGGGCACGGCAGGTCGGCCATCACACGATTTCCACTTGGGGTACGGGTATGATGAACCGTGTGCCGGACGCGCGCAGAGGCTCCAACTGCTGCAATATCTCTTCGCGGAAGTTCCACGCCAAAATTAAAACATGGGTTGGCGCAGCCGCCTTCATTTCTTCGGGAGACGTGATGCGCAAATCACTGCCCGGCATGTAAAGACCGTGTTTGTGAGTGTTGAGGTCTGCAACCGCTTCGATTTGGTCATGGCCTAATCCGCAAAACGAAAGCAGCGTATTGCCTTTCGCGGCAGCCCCATACGCCCATATACGCGCGCCATCCCGAATCAATTTTGCCAGCAGGTTGCGTAAGTCGGTTTTTACCGTATCGGCCAACTGCGCAACGGTCTGAACAAACTCAAATGTGTTGCGGTCGCTCTCGGTTTCTGCGCGAACCATTTTTAATACCGTCTCTGACGTGGATGCGCCTTTGACGATACGCAACCTTATAGAGCCGCCATGGACAGTTTGCGGCGTCACCAAAATGATGCCGAGACCAAAATCCTCAAACAGTCGCACCAAACTGATGAGCGGGAAGTAACACAGGTGCTGGTGATAGATGGTGTCGAAGGCGCGCCCCTCCACCAGGTCGGCGAGGTACGGCACTTCGATCACCGCCATGCCCCCCGGGCGCAAAACATGCGCAATCGCTGCAACGAAACCGCGAAGATCGGGAACATGGGCCAAAACGTTATTGGCTAAAAACAGATCAAACGTCCCCCGCTCACGTACGAGAGATCGTGCGACGTCCAAACCAAAAAATTCTGATCTGGTCTCGATACCCTTCGACTGCGCCACCGATGCCGGGCCGCTGGACGGATCAAATCCAAGGACTGTCGCGCTGGCCGCAGCAAAGTGGCGCAGCAAGTATCCATCATTGCTCGCAGCTTCGAGCACGCGCAGCTCTTGCGCGTCAGGCCTGCGATTTAAGTGCTCCAGTGTTTCGGCGGCCAGGGCTGCAAAATGGGCTGACAGATGCGGGGAAACCGACGAGTAGTAAGGATAGTCAGCATCGTAAATCGCCTCAGGCGCAACGTTGACCGACAATTGTGGAAGTCTGCACCCGCTACACCAAACCAACTCCAGCGGAACCCTCGGCGCGGGCCGCTCGCTGTCGGGCAGCCTGCCCAATTTGTCGGACAGGGGCGTTGCCCCAAAATCTGCAAGTGGCCGAAGGTCCGTTGCAAGACAGGCCCGGCAGGCGGTGGCTGTAGACCACGGCACTGTCGGCGCGGTCATGAACTCTCCAGAAGAGAGGCTTTCTCCTTGGTGGCAGGCCAGCGCAGATTGGGGTCGATCCGTCCTTCCTTCAGCAACCATTTGAGATGGGCAATCCGGCCTAGCCGTGCACCCTCCACATCATCCACACTAAAGCCGTTGTCGCTGATCTGTTGGGCGATTTCGCGAACGCCTGCGCGCACGCTCCATTGCGGGACAAATCCGGGCAAGTGTTGAAGCGCATTGTCAGCACTGACCCGATAAGAACGATTGTCCGGTTCGGCACCCGGGCCAAACTCCACGCTCGCGTCCATCTCTTCAGCAACGATTTTCGCCAGATCAATGATGCGCATATTGTCGGCGGTCACACCGATATTGAACACACGTTGGGTGGCTTGCGCCCGCACCGGATTAAGAGCCGCGACGAAGGATCGTCCAATATCTTCGACGTGAACCAAGGGCCGCCAAGCGTTGCCTGCACTTTTCAGATGCACTTTGCCCGTGGCATTTGACCAAGCGACAAAATTGTTCACGACCAGATCAAACCGCGTCATGGGGCTGGCGCCATAGGCGGTGCCGTGGCGCAGATGGGTCACAAAAAATCCGGTGTCGGCCAGCGTACTGATCTCTCGCTCCGCCGCCAATTTGCTCCTCGCATAGACCGTCAGTGGGTTAAGCGGACTGTTCTCCGTCAAAAAATCTTCGCCGCCATAGCCGTATAACGAGCAGGTGGACGAAAACACAAACTGGCCTACACCGGCATCCTTTGCCGTCCGCGCCAAAGACATCGCAGCCCGGTGGTTAATGTCCCAGGTGAGTTCATGAGCCAGTTCTGAAAGCGGATCGTTGCTCAGCCCGGCCAGATGAACCACGGCGTCAAACCCGGTGAGATCTGCACGCGTGAGATCGCGTATGTCTTTGGTAATGACATCCGCTGCATCGCTTAACGGCGTGACGGCGCACCCCTGGAAGAATAGGGCATCAAGCCGTGTCACGTCGTGGCCAGCCAGCATCAGCAGTGGTTGAAGGACAGTGCCGATGTAACCTTCTGAACCGGTGAGAAGCACCTTCATGCCGCAATTTCCAGTTCAAACAGCCCGGCTTCCAAAGCCTCTTCCATGGCGGAGCGGTCCTTTGCGGTGTCCATACACATCCACAGCCCGTGGTGCTGCCATGCCATCACTTTGCCCGCAGCCGAGAGTGGCTCGAGCACATCTTTTTCCCAGTTTTCATCATCGGCGCCCAAGCCGTCCAATACACCGCGCTGGACGATAAAGAACGCCCCGTTGACCCAAAGATCGGTCCGGAGAGGCTTTTCGCGAAAGCGGGCAACCCGCCGCCCTTCAAGATCAAGAATGCCGAAACGCTCTTGCGGGTGAACCGCTGTAAGCGTGATGGGGCACCCGTGATCGGCGTGAAACTGCAACGCGGCGGAGAGATCAACCTGCGCCAGCCCATCGCACCATGTCAGCATAAAAGTCTCGTCCGGGATGTGATCCCGTGCCCGTGCCAGCCGAGATGCGGTATCCGTGTTCGGCCCGGTGTCCACCACGTCGATGGTACAGCCAAGCTTGGAAGTCTGTCGAAACGTATTCGCCCATTCCGTCAGGTGATCACACAGATAACCCCCAACGACCAAAAAGTCGTTGAACCCTTGGCTGGCATAAATCTCCATCACCCGTTCGATGATCGGCTTACTGCAGACCGGGATCAACGCCTTGGGCATGGCCGTCCCGGGCCCGCGCAACCGGGTGCCCTGTCCACCCGCCAAAATCACAACCTTCACGACTGCACCTGCTTACCAGTGGCACGTGTTGAGCTCGTCTTACCGCGCGTTCTCATCCACGTTTTGAGGGCCGTGTCCTGACCATTAACGTACAGTGGCAGCATGAGTTCTTTCAAAAACTCGCTGCGCAAAGCCATCGCCCAGCGCAAGATCACGGCCCGACTACGCCATCGATCACGCACCGTCAGTTTTTCGATCCGGTTGACGACGCCCAAAAATCCACCCAACTGCCGCCAGCGTTTAAACCGCAGGCCGGATAACTTCTTGCCGGTGAACCACTGGGTCAACTTTAGAAAACCGGGATTGGCCAAAGTGGAGATATTGGGATGCATCCGTCGGTAGAATAGCGGCTTCTCGATCATGAACGAGCGCCCGCGCAAAGCGATTTCGCCAAGCAGGACCCGATCCGCACCCATATAGGTGCCGTGCCGAATGGTCTTGGCCATCTCTTCGCGCCGGATGAGGCCGAAAACTGGATTGCAAAGGCCGGTCGGTAGGCTCAACCATGTTGAAAGCCGTTCTGCCGGATCGCGGCTCAGGCTTGCGAAACGGTCGATTTGCTGTCCGGTCTCAATACCGTGCTCGTCGATCAAGACGGTTTCGGTATAGGCTAGGAGGCAGTCAGGGTCCGCGTCCAGCGCGACCACGCACTCCGCCAAAAACTCGCGGTGTAGATTGTCATCATGGGCACCCCATTTGAAATACATGCCGCGCGCTTCTTCAAACGCGCGATTGTAGTTCGCCGCGGCCCCGAGATTTTTTTCATGGCGGATGTAGCGGACGCGCGCGTCAAGGTGCGCAAAATGCCGACAGATTTCTTCGGTACCGTCGGTCGAGGCGTTATCGCAAAGGATCAGTTCAAAGTCGTTGAACGATTGATCCAAAATGCTCTCGACAGCTTCTGCCAAAAACGCGTCGCCATTGAACACCGGAAGCCCGATTGAGACCTTTGGCGTGGGAGATTTTGGAACCGTCTGTGATGTCTGAGAATTTGCGGGCGCAGGGTGCAACATACTGGAACTCCGCCCGGAACTCTCCGAGCCTTATCAATACGCCAACGTGTTGGCAAAGCTCGGAAAACACGCCCAATTTCCCGATACATGACGTTTAGTAAATGATATTCACAGACTGTTAAAGCCACTCAATAAATTTGTGACAAATAGGATTAATTCCCCGTATGCGAAGCGGCGCCCACGGCTGCTCCGAGTCGTAAGAGACCAGCAAATATGATCACAAGAAAATGAAAATGGTGCCCGGGGGCGGAATCGAACCACCGACACGCGGATTTTCAATCCGCTGCTCTACCCCTGAGCTACCCGGGCAACCGAGCTGTTGAGCGGCCTGTTTTAAGCAGGATCGGCGACGGGGTTTGACGCCTCGCTCGGGACAGCCGTGTGGGTATAGTCAACGGGTCTGACCGTGTCCAGCCGTCAATTGGGTAACAGCGCGCACAAATTTCACGCATTCCGATGACTGTCGCCAACCCTGCGCTTTCCTCGCCAATTTGGCCGCAAAGCACATCGCTGCAACTGAAAGAAAACACCTTTCTGGACCGACGTTTGTACGGCAGGTCGCTTGCTATCAAACGGAACAGGCGATCATTAAGTATCCAAGAGGGCGGTGCTTCTCCAGCACCATGATCGCTTTTGAATAACGAGTCTAACTGCCGATGCCGTTCC
>JBCBYZ010000120.1:0-9982 GCA_039815595.1 Pseudomonadota bacterium
CATACGATCCCATCGGCGACGTTCGGCTCCAAAAACCCGATTGCTTTGACCCGTTCTGCGATCACTTTGTTGAAGGGGTATCTGGCCGCTAGGCGGGTGGTTTCCTCGTTTGGTCCATTTATTTCGGTTGGGTTTGGCGGCTATCCCACTTTGCCGCCAATGTTTGCCGCTAGCCACAAGGGTGTGCCTCTTGTGCTGCACGAGCAGAATGCGGTTCTAGGACGGGCTAACAAGCTGTTGTCCTCACGTGCCCACGCCGTTGCTGCGGGTTTTGCCGGTGAGGGGTTGCCGGACCATGCCGTGATTACGGGCAATCCACTTCGCCCCAGTGTTCTGGAAATCGCCCGGCGCCTGGATGGGCTGACAGGCGGTGAGCAGGCTTACGCCGCTTCATCGGGCGATGCGCCATTTCATCTGTTGGTGTTTGGCGGTTCACAAGGGGCGAGCTACTTTGGAGAAACCGTTCCCGCGGCCATCGCTTTGCTGCCGGAGAACGTGCGCAAGCGGTTGTGCCTCACATTGCAGGCCAGACCGGACACGGTGGAGAGCGTTCGTGCTGGCTTAAACGGCGTGGTGGACGGAGCCGAAATTTCCCATTTTTTTGACGACATGCCTGTGCGGATCGAAAAGGCTCATTTGGTGATTTCGCGAGCTGGTGCTTCCACCGTCTCTGAAATTGCAGCCATCGGGCGTCCGGCGCTTCTTGTGCCTTATCCGCATGCACTGGATCATGATCAAGCTGCCAATGCGCAGCAATTGGTCGAGAGGGGCGCGGCGCATGTGGTGAAGCAATCCGATCTCAACGCAGCTGCGTTGAGCGATCACATCCACCGTGCAATGCAAGAACCGGAGCGCCTTGCGCAGCAAGCGAAAGCCGCAGCTATGACTGCGCAGCCGGACGCAACCAATCAGCTTGCTGATTTGGTGGAAATGGTGGTCGATGGGCGTTACAAGCCCACCGCATAGGGCAGATTTTGAGCACTTGATCTAAATTTTGGCAGCTGCATTGCACGGGATACACAGACCGATGCTGCAATGAAGCTACCCAACATAGGACACTCCATCCATGCGCATGGCAGACGACATTGGCCTTATCCATTTTGTAGGCATAGGCGGCATTGGCATGAGCGCTATTGCCGAAGTGCTGCACAATCTTGGATATTCCGTGCAGGGTTCGGACCAAAACGACGGTGCCAATGTACGTCGACTGCGGGAAAAAGGCATCAACGTCCATATCGGCCACAGGGCGGAAAACCTCGGTGCGTCTCGGGTGGTTGTAACGTCCACCGCTATCAAGCCCGGCAATCCCGAACGAATGGCAGCCAAGGAACGTCACCTGCCCATCGTGCGGCGGGCGGAAATGCTGGCCGAACTGATGCGGTTCAAGCAGTCAATTGCGGTGGGCGGCACCCATGGCAAGACCACCACCACCTCCATGGTGGGGCAATTGCTGGAATCTGGCGGTCTTGACCCAACGATCATCAATGGCGGCATCCTCAATGCCATCGGCACCAATGCCCGTATGGGGGAGGGTGATTGGATGGTCGTGGAGGCCGACGAGAGCGATGGTTCTTTCCTGCGCTTGCCCGCCGATGTGGCGATTGTCACCAATATCGACCCGGAACATTTGGACCATTACGGCACGTTTGACCGTGCCAAAAAGGCCTTTCAGCGCTTCATTGAGAATGTGCCGTTTTACGGTTTTGGAGTGATGTGCATCGACCATTCGGAAGTGCAGGCGCTGGTCTCGCGCATCGAAGATCGGCGCATCATCACCTATGGGCAAAACCCACAGGCGGCGGTGCGTTTTACCAATGTACGGGCGGAGGGCGCGCGCTCTTATTTCGATATCACAATCCGCCGCTGGAACAGCGATATCGAAGTGACCATGCGCGATCTGATGTTGCCCATGCCTGGCATCCACAACGTCTCCAACGCCACGGCCGCCATCGCCGTAGCTCACAAGCTTGGCGTGGACGAAGCTGGGATAAGGGCGGGCTTGGAAGCCTTCCAAGGGGTCAAGCGTCGCTTCACCCATATGGGGACTTGGAAGGGTGTCGAAATCTTCGATGACTACGCCCACCATCCGGTTGAGATCGCTGCCGTGTTGAAGGCCGCGCGGGCGGCAGCGCCGGGCCGGGTAATCGCGATCAAACAACCCCATAGGTTCACCCGTTTGGAAAGTCTGTTTGATGAGTTCAGCGCCTGTTTCAACGAGGCGGACACCGTGTGCGTTGCCCCGGTCTACACCGCCGGTGAAGAGCCGATCGAGGGTTACGATTCCAGGTCGCTTGTTTCTGCACTGAAGAGCGGTGGGCACCGCGACGCTCGCTTGTTGGCGAGCGAAGACGAGATTGCCGCACTCGTTTCGCAAACGGCTAAAGAGGGGGATTACGTTATCTTCCTGGGCGCGGGTAATGTAACGCAATGGGCGCAGGCGCTGCCCGGTCAGTTGGAGGCGTTCTAGTGGCCGGTGCTGATCTTCTCGCCCGTTTGGACACGAACGGCATTCGGGGACGGCTGACACCGGATGCGTTGATGTCGAGGCTCACCTGGTTTCAGGTGGGCGGGCCTGCCGATTTGCTGTTTAGCCCTGCGGACAGCGATGATCTTGCGCTGTTTCTGGAGCGATTGCCGCAAGAGGTGCCTGTGCTCGTTGTCGGGGTTGGCTCCAACCTATTGGTGCGAGACGGCGGTATTGAAGGTGTGGTTGTTCGCCTGTCGGGCAAAGGCTTTGGACATGTGGAGCGGGTGTCCGACACGCGCTTGAAGGCCGGTGCCGCCGTGCCCGACAGGAAACTAGCCGCGGAAGCGCTGGCTGCGGGGCTGGGTGGATTTGAGTTTTATCACGGGATACCCGGCGCAATCGGTGGCGCATTGCGCATGAACGCCGGAGCCAATGGCGGCGAGACAACCCAACTGGTCAAAGAGGTTCACGCGCTGGACCGGACCGGAAAGGCGCATGTCTTGTCTCACGCGGATATGGGGTATGCGTACCGGCACAGCGGCGCATCGAAGGATTTGATTTTCACCCACGCCGTGTTTGAAGGTGAGCAAAAACCCTTGGCTCAGATTGAAGAGGCCATGGCTGCCGTGCAGAAGCACCGCGAGGAAGCTCAACCGATCCGGGAAAAAACCGGTGGGTCGACCTTCAAGAACCCGCTGCCTGAATCGTCCTGGAAATTGGTTGATGCGGCGGGACTGCGCGGCCACCGAGTGGGCGGGGCGCAGATGAGCGAGATGCATTGCAACTTCATGATCAATACGGGCGATGCCACAGCGTTTGATCTGGAGACTTTAGGCGAGACCGTCCGCGAACGTGTTTACGCCGATAGCGATGTCTTGCTGGAATGGGAGATCAAGCGGTTGGGCCGGTTTGCTGAAGGGCGTTCGGTGACCGTGTTTGAGGCGGGTTGATCAATCGATCAAAGTGTCATCCTGGCAGACGAACGGGATCACAGAGGTCGTTCTGCTCCAAGCATAAAAAAACTGCAAAAAGCGGCTCGCGCCAAATAGTGAGTCAAAAGAATCGCTTACTGACTCCGGCTGAACGGAGGTCTCAAAGACCGCCTCAATTGAACGGTTAACGACAGTTGAAACGCTCTCAAACCTGTGATTCTTCTTGAATTAGAAGAATTGGGAGCCTGTTTGATGCAGCATGTTGCAGTCTTAATGGGGGGCTGGTCGTCTGAAAGGCCGGTCAGTCTGTCCTCAGGCAACGCCTGTGCCGATGCGTTGGAGGCTCACGGCTATAAGGTCACGCGGGTGGACGTGGACCGGGACGTTGCCGAGGTCTTGAAGGCGCTCGCTCCGGATGTTGCGTTCAACGCGTTGCACGGACCCTACGGCGAAGACGGCTGCATTCAGGGCATTCTTGAATATCTCGACATTCCTTACACCCATTCCGGCGTCATGTCGTCGGCTCTGTCCATGGATAAAGAGCGGGCCAAGACCGTGGTGCGTCGCGTCGGTGTTCCGGTGGCGGAAGCCAAGGTCATGCACCGTCTGGAAGCTGCCGAACGCCATGCCATGGCGCCCCCCTATGTGGTGAAGCCCGTAACGGAAGGGTCCAGCTTTGGCGTGCTGATTGTGGGAGAGGACCGTTCCACGCCGCCGCAGGAGCTTTATTCATCTGACTGGCCCTATGGCGATATCGTCATGGTGGAGCGGTTCATCCCTGGACGTGAATTCACGTGCGCCGTTATGGGCGATGTTGCGTTGGGCGTGACTGAAATCGTGCCACTGGGGGACACGTTTTACGACTTTGAGGCGAAATATGCCGAAGGCGGGTCCAAACATGTCCTACCAGCCGATATTTTACCAAATATTTACCAAAAGATTCAGACACTGTCGCTGAAGGCGCATCAGGCCCTTGGTTGTCGCGGCGTGAGTCGGTCCGACTTTCGCTGGGATGATCGCGTGAACGGGACGGGCGAACTTATTTGGCTGGAACTCAACACCCAGCCCGGCATGACGCCCACATCATTGTTGCCGGAACTTGCAGAGCATGCGGGGCATCCCTTTGGGGATTTCCTGGCTTGGATAGTGGAGGACGCATCGTGTCGTCGGTGAACGGTCTGCTTAGATTGGTTGGACTTGATAAGGCCTCTGCCGCTCAGACGAGCGGGGAGGCTGCGCCCGTTCATGGCTCCATATTCACACGCTGGATGGCTGCGCGCCGTTTGCGTGTCGCTGTGCGCGAAGCCCGACCGATGCGGGCGGGTGTTGGCAGCCTGTTGGCGCTGGGCTTTATCACGGCAGGTTGGGGCTATGGACTGACGGTGGGCGGTCACGCTCCGGTGGTGGTTTCCGCTCTCGCTTCGTCTGCCGGCCTTAAGGCCACTGACATTATGATCACCGGGCAGATCGAAACCTCCGAAACCGACGTATACCGCGCCCTTGGGCTTGGGCCGAACCAATCTTTGGTAGGTTTCAGCGCAGCCGACGCGCGCACGCGATTGCTCGCTTTGCCTTGGGTGAAGGATGTGGCTATCCGCAAGCTCTATCCCGGCAAGATGACAGTCGCGATCGCAGAGCGTCGCCCGATGGCTGTTTTGCAACAGGATGATCGTTTGACGGTGATCGAAGAAACCGGGCGCAAAATCGACCGGTTTGGCATTGCCGATCTGATCAACAACCGCTTCGGGCATTTGCCACATCTGGTTGGCAAAGGCGCTGCTGAAGCGGCGTCTGATATTTTACCGCTTGTTGCGGCTTATCCCGAAATTGCCAACAAAGTGACGTCTTACCTCCTGGTGGCGAAGCGTCGCTGGGATGTGGAGCTCTCAAACGGTATCCGAATCAAACTGCCGGAATTTGGTGTGCCGAAAGCTCTTGAGCGTGTCGATGTTTTGGCGCGTGAGCAGAATGTGTTTGAGCGCGAAATTATCACTTTGGACATGCGCGTGCCGGATAGGGCTGTGCTTGCCCTCTCAGAGGCTGCAGCGAAAAGCCGATCCGACTTCGTTGCCGTTCGCCTCAAGGCGATGAAAAAGGCGGATACAAAGCTTTGAACGCGCCCATATCCTTTTCAGGCGGCTTTCGTCCGGGACACCTGTCAGCAAGCCGCTCGACAGTGTTGTCCGTTTTAGACGTGGGAAGTTCCAAAGTCTGTTGCATGATCGCCCGGCTGACCCCGCAGACGGTGTCTGCCGTTTTGCCTGGACGGTCGCACAGTATTGAAGTGCTCGGTTTCGGCTATCAGCGCTCGCGGGGCATCAAATCCGGCGTCATCGTCGATATGGAGGCGGCTGAAACCGCCATTCGCCAAGCGGTGGACAGCGCCGAACGCTCTGCCGGATTAACCGTCGATTCCCTGCTTCTCAGCGTCTCAGCCGGACGTTTTGCCAGTGAGACGTTTTCATCCTCGATTTTGCTCGACGGACGCGAAGTGGAAAGCTCCGACATTCGCGCCGTGTTGGCGTCCGGTTGCGAGCAGGTGGCTCAGGACGGGCGGACGATCCTGCACGCTTTGCCCATCGGTTACGCCTTGGATTCTCAAACGGGCATTCGCGATCCCGAAGGCATGGTGGCTCAGGAACTGGGCGTGGACATGCATGTGGTGAGCGCGGATGCCTCGCCCTTGCGCAATCTGGAACTGTGCATCAACCGCTCGCACCTATCGCTCGATGGCATTGTGGCTGCGCCTTACGCCAGCGGACTCGCTTCGCTGGTGGATGATGAAGCCCGTATGGGTTGCGCCTGCATTGACATGGGCGGTGGCACGACCACGGTTTCGATTTTTCTCAACAATGAGTTGGTTTTCACGGACGCGATCGCGCTGGGTGGTCAGCATGTGACGATGGATCTGGCCCGTGGCCTGTCGTCTGCCGTCAACGATGCCGAACGTCTGAAAGTGTTGCACGGCACAGCACATATTTTGCGCGACGATGATGGCGAGACTGTCTCCATTAACAGTGTTGGGGATGGTGCCGCGCCGCAAAACATCCAAATCCCGCTTTCGCTGGTCTCCCGCATCATCCGTGCCCGTGTGGAAGAGACGTTTGAAATGATCCGCGACCGCGTGGCCCGGTCCGGCTTTGCCGGAGCGATTGGCCGTCGGGTCGTGTTGACCGGCGGTGCCAGCCAATTGTCGGGCGTTGCCGACGTCGCCTCTCAAATCTTGGGTGCAAACATTCGTCTTGGTCGCCCGATGGGCCTGACGGGCTTGCCTCAAACGGCCAAAGGTCCGGCTTTTTCTGCCACGGCCGGATTGTTGATTTACCCGCAAGTCTGCGGGCGCGAATTCACCGGCCGGTCTTCGATGACCAGTCGGATGTTGAACGCAGCCGGTGGCGGCCCCTTTGCCAAAGTGGGTCGTTGGTTGCGGGAGAGTTTTTAAAAATGAGTGAGACACACCCAGCCGCACCCCATACGGCACATCCGGCCACCACGCCGCCGAACAAAAACGAGGAAACGACCATGACCATCAATTTGCAAAAGCCGGATATCACCGAGTTGAAACCCCGCATCACCGTGTTTGGTGTCGGCGGTGGCGGCGGCAATGCGGTCAACAACATGATTTCTTCCGGCCTCGATGGCGTGGAATTCGTGGTCGCCAATACCGATGCTCAGGCGTTGACCATGTCTAAGGCGGAGCGCTTGATCCAGTTGGGTGTTGCGGTGACCGAAGGATTGGGTGCCGGGTCTCAACCGCAGGTCGGTGCGGCTGCGGCTGAAGAGTGCATCGACGAGATCAAAGACCATCTGTCGGGCACGCACATGGCGTTTGTAACCGCCGGCATGGGTGGCGGTACCGGCACGGGTGCCGCGCCCGTTGTGGCTCGTGCCGCGCGTGATGCCGGCATTTTGACTGTTGGTGTGGTGACCAAGCCGTTTTCGTTTGAGGGCAAGCGCCGCATGATGCTGGCCGAAGACGGTATCTTGGAGCTGCAGAAGAACGTTGACACTTTGATCGTCATTCCCAACCAGAACCTGTTTCGGGTGGCCAACGACAAGACAACCTTTGCCGACGCCTTTTCCATGGCCGACCAAGTGCTTTATTCCGGCGTTGCCTGCATCACAGACTTGATGGTGAAAGAGGGCCTGATCAATCTCGACTTTGCCGATGTGCGCTCCGTCATGCAGGCCATGGGCCGCGCGATGATGGGTACTGGGGAAGCCTCCGGTGAGAACCGGGCTATGGCCGCTGCCGAAGCTGCCATTTCCAACCCGCTGTTGGACGAGACCTCAATGTCTGGCGCGCAGGGTCTGCTGATTTCAATCACAGGTGGTCGCGACATGACCCTGTTTGAAGTGGATGAGGCGGCAACGCGCATTCGCGAAGAAGTGGATGTCGACGCCAACATCATCCTGGGCGCAACCTTTGATGAAAGCCTTGAAGGCATCATTCGTGTGTCTGTGGTGGCTACCGGCATCGAATCCGCTGCTGGCATGCAACATGACCCGCAACTGCTGAGTGAGGCAGCAGAGCGTCTCCGTGAATCAGCAAAAATTCGCGCCACGGCTCTGGCCGGTGGTGTTGAGGCTGCGTCCGCTGTCGCTGCTAAAGTGGAAGCGCCTCTCGCTGCTACGCCGAAGCCGGCTGCTATCGTGGAGCGTCAACCTGTTGCGCAGGCCGCTTCTGCCGCCCCGGCTGCCGAAGCGGATAGCGCATTTGATGCGATTTCCGATGATGAGTTTCAGTCCGCTTTTGAAGAGCAGATTGCGATGACGGCACATCAGTCTGTCAGCCGCCCGGCATCGGCACCGGCTG
Source organism: Pseudomonadota bacterium (assembly GCA_039815595.1). Classification (GTDB taxonomy): domain Bacteria; phylum Pseudomonadota; class Alphaproteobacteria; order Rhizobiales; family Rhizobiaceae; genus Pseudahrensia. The sequence continues at coordinate 8,216 of JBCBYZ010000120.1, forward strand.
CCACGCCCGTTCCAAGCATTGATGATCTTGCGCAGGCTGCGCGTATTGCGGTCCCCCACGCGGGCGCGATGGCTCACGGCGAAGAAAAGTCAGCTGAAGATACGGGCGCCATTGGTCTGTTGCGTCGTTTGGCGACCGGCCTTTCCGGACATGCTGAAGGGCACGCTGCACCCCAGTCTGCGCATCCGTCTGCCCATCATCAGGCTCAAACACGTCTTCAGGCTGCTGTGCCCACACAACAGGCGCAACAACCTGCGACGCACACTGCGCCGTCTGCTGAACGGGCTGCCGCTGATGCGGAATCTGCTTATGCGCCTCCCCGCAACGGCACCTTGGACGTTCATGGCCGTTCTGCCGGATTGCCAAAAGCGAGCCAAGACGATGATCAGTTGGACATTCCGGCGTTTTTGCGTCGGCAGGCCAACTAAACAAGGATGGAACGTCGGCCCAACAGCGGGCGGCGTTTCAGTCTCGTGGGCAAAAGCTAGGGGCCGTATCGCATCTCGATTCGGCTTTCAGCACATAACGGGCGTGTAACATATGTTGCAAAGCTAAGGGTTGATGACTGTGTCATCGGCAATAATGCAATGAATTTAGGAGGTTAGGCAGCGTTCGCCGTGTTTACACAGCGAAAGAAAGCGTGATTTTGCACACGAGCCCTGCGCGGCTATGTTTTCGGCAGACTTGGGATGGGCATGCTGCTCCACTCAGCACTTTGGTGGTGAATAATGGCATCAATCGGGCGTCATTAACCAAGAATGCGAGTTGGAGTGAAAAAACGTAAAAGCCATCAGTTTGGTGGCAAGGGGACTACCTTATGAATTCTGGTAAGCAGACAACACTCGCTGACCGCATCGACCTCTCGGGAGTGGGTGTGCACAGCGGAAAACCTGTTTCCATTTCCCTTATCCCAGCCGATGTTGACACCGGCGTCGTGTTCAATCGCAGCGACCTTCCGCTGTCCATGCAAAAAGACATACCCGCCATCGCTTCCTCTGTAGGCGCTACGGCACTGTGCACAGTGCTTGGCGATCCCTCAGGCGTGAATGTTATGACGGTGGAACACCTCATGGCCGCGCTCATGGGTTTGAACATCGACAATGTTTTGGTCGAAGTGGACAGCGCGGAAATTCCTGTGATGGACGGCTCTTCTGAAGTGTTCGTCGATGCCATCGACAAAGTCGGGATCCGCTTGCAGAACCGTAATCGCCGTTACCTTCGCGTGTTGAAAGAAGTCCGGTTTGAATCCGGTGCAAGCTGGGGCAAGTTCACGCCATCTGACGTGACCCGCTTTGAAGTCGAGATTGATTTTGAAGAAGATTTGATCGGTCGTCAGTCATTTGCTTCCGACATGACACCGGATGTTTTTCGCAAGGAAATTTCCCGGGCTCGCACATTCGGTTTCATGAAAGACGTCGAGCGCTATTGGGCCGCTGGTTTTGCGTTGGGTTCCAGCCTCGAAAATTCCGTCGTGATTGGCGATGACAATACGATTATCAATCCCGAGGGCTTGCGCTACAAGGACGAGTTTGTGCGCCACAAGACACTCGATGCCGTGGGTGATCTGGCTTTGGCAGGGGCTCCCATCTTGGGTTGTTATACGTCCTATCGTGGTGGACACATGGTCAACGCCATGGCGCTGGAAAAACTGTTGTCTGATCCATCCAATTATGAGTGGACCGACTCAACCGGTGCAAGCGCCCAGTTGAACACCAAGTCTTCTTTGAGCGCCCAGTCGAAATCCAGCGCCGGTTTGGTTGCTGTGGC
>JBCBYZ010000074.1:0-16599 GCA_039815595.1 Pseudomonadota bacterium
CGCGCCCATGGACGCCCAAATGTAGATCGTGAAGAACAAGAACAACCAGACTACGTCCACGAAGTGCCAGTACCAAGCGGCAGATTCAAAGCCGAAGTGCTTCTCCGGTGTGAAGTGACCGCGCATCGCGCGCACCCAGCAAACCCCCAGGAAGATTGTGCCGACAAGAACATGGAAGCCGTGGAAGCCGGTGGCCATGAAGAATGTTGCCCCATAAATCGAATCTTTGAACGCGAAGGGTGCAACGGTGTATTCGTAAAACTGCACGTAGGAGAAAATGATCCCCAGCAGAATCGTAAGACCAAGACCCCAAACGAGCCCCTTACGGTCGCCCTCCAACAGAGCGTGGTGTGCCCACGTGACCGTCGTGCCGGACAGCAGCAGCGTAATGGTGTTGAACAGGGGCAAATGCAACGGATCTAGAACTTCTATACCCTGCGGGGGCCATGTGCCGCCGGTGTGCTCAACACGAGCAACCTGAGCCGCCTCGTTGGCAAACAAAGAAGCGTCGAAGAACGCCCAGAACCATGCCACGAAGAACATGACTTCCGAGGCGATGAACATGATCATGCCGTAGCGCAGGTGCATCTGCACCACCGGCGTGTGATCGCCCGCGTGGCTTTCGCGAACAGTGTCCGCCCACCAGCCATACATCGTATAAATGATCAGCATAAAGCCGATCATCAACACCCATGGACCAGCAATGTTGAGGCCAAAAATAGGGAAATCATTGCCCTGCAAGGCCTGCATATAGGCGACACCGCCTAAGGCCATGACCAAGGCGCCAATCGACCCAATCAAGGGCCACGGGCTGGGATCAATGATGTGATAGTCGTGATTTTTTGTGTGCGCTTCAGCCATAATGGTCTCCGGCGTGGCTCTCTCTTATGTCGTTTTAGCGCGGTGCGCCGTTGTTCTAAAGCCTTGGTGTGCCTTTTGTCGTAACACTTTCGGCGCTGCTCACCCGTTGTTCGGCATCTTCATCTGGGAAGAACGTGTAGCTGAGCGTAATTTCTTGTGTGTCCTTCAACAGGGGATCGTTCATGATTTCGGGATCAACGAAGAACACAACCGGCATGTCGATGGACTGACCCGGCTTCAACTCCTGTTCGGTGAAACAGAAGCACTGGATTTTGTTGAAGTAAGCCCCTGCGACACCAGGGGTCACATTAAATGTGGCAGTGCCGAAGCTCGATGTGCGGCCATCGTTGCGAGCCATGTAAGACACTTGCTTTTGCTCGCCGATTTTGACCTGAACATCGCGTTGCTTAGCTTCAAAAGTCCACGCGAGATCCTTGGAGACATTGGCGTCGAAACGCACTGTTATGACTTTGTCCAACACCTCACCTGTCGGCGCCTCCGCCCGCTGGGTGGTGCCACCGTAACCCGTGACCTGACAGAACCATGCATAAAGGGGCACGGCGGCATAGGACATGCCAAGCATCCCAAACGTCATTCCCAAACACAGAAAAACGGTCCGCATATTGTTGGGGGAAGTCGGCGCTGTGCTCATGTCGGCATTCCTTTTTTGCTGCGTTTCGTCTGAGGGTTTGGACAGGACCGAATGGCCTCGTGAGTTGTTGATTACTGCGAGTGAATGTTGGTGATTGGCTTATCCATAACCTTGGGTCCAAGCTTGATGACCGTGGCGCCGTAGAAGGCCAAAACCAATCCAACCAAGCAAAAGGCGATTGCGATGCTGCGGGACCGGCGCGCTTTCGCTTGCGCTTCGGTGAGCGTCACGGTTTCGGTCACTTCAGTAATCCGGCTTGGATCATCGCCCCAGGAATTTGCCATGCTTTTCCTTAGCCCCCCGCCAGAGCCGCGGCGACCGCGTCCATGGTCAGCACTTTCATGACGATGGCCTCGACCAGCAGCACTGCAAAAATGGCGAACAGATAGAAGATGGAATAGGCGAACAAACGCTTCTCGGCGCGCAGCTTTTCATCAGCACCTGCGATTTGCCAAACGCGAAAGGTCAGCCAAAGAAATGTCAGGCCAAGTCCGGCAGCGATGACGCCAAACACGGGGGACGCAAACCCCATCAATGCCGGCGCTGCGCTCAATGGTGCCAACACAATCGCATAAGCCAACATTTGATTGCGGGTGGATGATTCACCGGCGACGTTTGGCATCATGGGAACGTGTGCGTCGTCGTAGTCGCGCATTTTCCAAAGGGCGAGCGCCCAGAAGTGCGGCGGTGTCCAAATGAAGATAATGGCGAAGAGAACGGTGCTTTCCCAGCTCACCGTGCCGGTAACACAGGCCCATCCGATCATGGGTGGGAACGCCCCCGCCGCACCGCCGATGACGATGTTTTGGGGCGTCGAGCGCTTTAGCCACATCGTGTAAATGACGGCGTAAAAGAAGATTGTGAAAGCAAGCAAGGCCGCTGCTGTCCAGTTGACCAGGAGGCCGAGCGTCAAAACGGACAGGACCGACAGGACCATCCCAAAATTCAAAGCTTGATGGGCGGTAATGGAGCCGGATGGCACGGGTCGTTTGGCGGTGCGGGACATGACCGCGTCAATGTCGGCGTCATACCACATGTTCAAGGCACCGGAGGCCCCTGCTCCCACAGCGATGGATAAGATCGCAACCAAACCAAGAAATGGATCAAGACCGCCCGGGGCCAGTAGCAGACCAACCAAGGCCGTAAACACAACCAACCGCATCACGCGCGGCTTCATCAACACGAAGTAATCGCCCGGCGTGGCGAGCGAGATATCGTTTTCCAGATGATCGCTAGAGACGGACATTTTCGGTCCACTTAATAAGAGGGTTTCATTTGGCCCTTTGACCCATCGCGCACCTAACGCAACGTTTTTGGTATAAGGCCCTTTGAAAAAGCAGCCCGCGATGACGCGGACTGCTTGTCTTGTTTGTTTTGCGAACGCTTGGTCGGCTTAGCGAACGCGGGGAAGCTGTTCCCACTGGTGGAAAGGCGGCGGCGAGGACAGTTGCCATTCCAAAGTGGTCGCACCTTCACCCCAAGGATTGGCCCCGGCCACACGCTTGCGCATGAAGGCTTCCGCGATCCCGAACAGGAAGATCAGCACGGCGATACCGGAGAGGTATGATCCCCAAGAGGATACAGCGTTCCAACCGGCAAACGCATCCGGATAGTCGACATAGCGTCGTGGCATGCCGGCAAGACCCAAGAAGTGTTGCGGGAAGAAGATGATGTTCACACTTACGAAAGTCAGCCAAAAGTGCGTTTTGGCAATCAATGAGTTGTACATGTACCCGGTCATTTTCGGGAACCAGTAGTACCAAGCTGCAAAGATGGCGAACACAGCGCCGAGCGACAGCACGTAGTGGAAGTGCGCCACAACATAATAAGTGTCGTGGAAAGAGCGGTCGAGACCGGCATTGGCCAGTTGAACACCCGTGACACCGCCAACGGTGAACAGGAAGATGAAACCGATGGCCCACAACATCGGTGTGCGGAACTGAATAGACCCGCCCCACATGGTTGCGATCCATGAGAAGATCTTCACACCGGTCGGAACCGCGATCACCATTGTGGCGAACACGAAATAACGCTGCGTGTCGAGCGAAAGGCCGACGGTGTACATGTGGTGCGCCCAAACAATGAAGCCAACAGCGCCAATGGCGACCATGGCGTAAGCCATGCCGATGTAGCCGAAGATTGGCTTTTTTGAGAACGTGGACACGATGTGGCTGATAATGCCGAAACCGGGCAAGATCAGGATGTACACTTCCGGGTGACCAAAGAACCAGAACAGGTGCTGGAACAGGATCGGATCACCACCGCCTTCAGGCGTAAAGAAAGTGGTGCCGAAGTTACGGTCCGTCAAAAGCATTGTGATGGCACCGGCCAATACCGGCAGTGATAGAAGCAACAGGAATGCCGTAATCAAAACCGACCAAGCAAAAAGCGGCATTTTGTGCAGGGTCATGCCCGGCGCACGCATGTTGAAGATGGTCGTGATGAAGTTGATCGCACCCAAGATCGACGACGCACCGGCGATATGAAGCGCCAGAATGGCCAAATCCATGGCCGGTCCGGGCTGTCCGGTTGTCGAGAGCGGAGGATAGATTGTCCAACCGCCACCCACGCCGTATCCACCGGCAGGACCGGGAACGAAGATCGACATGGTCAACAAGATCAAGGCTGGCGGTAGCAGCCAAAACGAAATGTTGTTCATGCGCGGGAACGCCATGTCCGGCGCACCGATCATGATCGGCACCATCCAGTTGGCGAAACCACCGATAAGCGCCGGCATCACCATAAAGAAGATCATGATGAGGCCGTGGGCGGTTGTGAACACGTTGTAAACGTGCGGATCGCCAAAGATCTGCAAACCCGGCTCATGAAGTTCCATGCGCATCACGATGGACAGGAAGCCGCCATAGATGCCGGAAAATATCGCGAAGATCAGGTACAGCGTACCGATGTCTTTGTGGTTGGTGGAATAGAACCAGCGCTTGAAGAAGCCGAGCCCACTGCCACCAGCGGATGAGTCTTGTGTTGCTGAATAAGCCATAGGTTTCTCTTCTTATTCCGTAATGTTCTTGGGCGCTGCCGAGTCTGTGTTTGCGACGCGGACCAGTTTTTCGCGCTCGTAGATAGACGCTCTCAGCGCTTTGTTCGCAGCATCGACATCATCGACAGCAGCAGTCTTCCAAGCCTCATAGTCTTCCATGGACACCACGCGGATAGCGATGGGCATGTAGGCATGGAACTTGCCGCACAGTTCAGAGCACTGTCCGTAGTAGAGGCCCTCTTTTGTCGGCTGGAAGAACACCTCGTTGATGCGACCGGGGTAACCGTCCATCTTCAGGCCAAACGCCGGCATTGCGAAGTTGTGGATCACATCACCCGCCGTCACGAGAACTCGGATAACTTCGCCGACGGGCACAACCATCTCATTGTCGACAGCCAAGAGATTTGGATACTTGCTAAGGTCAGTCTTGCCACTGTCAGCGCGCTCGGCTGCAGCCTGCTCGACACCGACAACGGCCTCCGCGCCAATCGGGCGGGTTTCAAACGAAATTTCGGACTCGTCCTGATATTCAAAGCCCCAATACCACTGATAGCCGGTGGCTTTGACGGTCACACTGGGCGGTTTGGGCGGGTTAAACTGCGATGAGAGCAATTGAAACGAAGGAATGGCGATGGCCACCAGAATCGCAACCGGGGCCAATGTCCACACAACTTCGATTGTCGTGTTGTGCGTTGTGGTGGATGGGACCGGATTTGCCTTCTCGCGGAAGCGGATCATCACGTAGGCCAACAGCGCCATGACGAACAACGTGATTGGCACGAGGAAATAAAGCGTCCACCAATCGAAAGCGATGATCGCTTCCATACCCGGCGATGCGGCTGGCTGGTGCCAGATTTGCCATGGCGTGGGTTGTGCGGCGAAGGCGGGGAAGGCTGATAGGCTGGCCGCAATTGCTGCGCTCGTAACGGCTGTCACGGTTTGCGCGGCGGCTTTGATTGGACGGAACATCCAACACTCCTTGTATTATTGACGTGCCGGAGCAGGCTCCAGTTATTCCGGCGCTTTTGATGAACCACAATGGCATTGTGACTGCAAGAGTTGAGACCTCTAAATTCTGCGGCAATTTCCCATATCTTTGGTCGCATTCCCGGCCCAATCTCCATCTGTTTGCGCACAGCTATGGCAAGGCTTTGCCAGTACAGAACCATTCAGCAAACCTTTGAGACTAGGCCCGATTTCCATTCATAAGGGTTTGGCGCGATGCAAGAATGCACTCGTTTACGCCTCCGGTCGTTCTCCTGCCGCATTTCCACTTATTGCTGCGGCACACAACGGCCTTGCCGCGCCATCACTTTAACCGACACCAAAGCTGCCCACTCCTGTCCCCGCAGTTTGCAGGGCACTGGTGGTTGGCAATCGAGCCATCAAATAATTTGAGTGTCTAAAGAGCGGTTTTCAAAGCCCCCTGTCTTGGGGCACTGTTTTGATATCAATGGAGCCCGATTCGCCCTCATGACCCTGCCCTCTCGCCTTTCGACGCCGTATCGCTTTACGCAGCGGCTTGCCGCCGCAGCACTCCTAAGTGTTATGGCGGTTGCCCACTTCGGCTCGGGGGTCGCAGAGGCGCAAACTGCGAAACCCGATTCGAAAAAATATGGCGCGTGGTCCATCGTCTGTGACGTCCCGCCCGGCGCATCGTCAGAACAATGCGCTCTGATGCAAAATGTGGTGGCGGAAGATCGTCCGGAAGTGGGTCTGTCCGTTGTTGTGTTGAAGACTGCCGATAACAAAGCGCGCATTTTGCGGGTGCTGGCGCCACTGGGCGTTATTTTGCCAAATGGTTTGGGTTTGAACATTGATGGCAAAGACCTGGGAAGAGCGTCTTTCGTGCGCTGCATGCAGGATGGCTGTTATTCCGAGGTGATCCTCAAAGACGATCTTTTGGGGACCATGCAGACCGGTACCAGCGCCACGTTCATCATCTTTGCATCCCCTGAAGAGGGCATTGGCATTCCAGTTGATTTGGCTGGTTTCAAGGACGGGTACGCCAAACTGCCGTAAATCATGTCCGATTGCGCTTTTGATGTGCACTCATATGACGCAATGATTTGATGCGGCGGCCATGGACTGGGCGTCGCTGCTCCTGTTACCCACAATCCCAACGCAGTTTCCCGCAGGCATGGGTTGGGTATTGGTATGGACTTCGCAGAAAACGCAGAACTGGCGCCTGACCTGATCAATCGCTTCGACGGGGACGCCGATCAGGTGCAGGCCCTGATCGATTCCACGCTGGCCAATGCCGACGATGGCGAGTTGTTTCTTGAAAACACGGAATCCGAGTCGCTCGTCTTCGACAATGGCAAACTGCGCTCCGGCTCCTACGACGCCGCTTTAGGCTTTGGGCTTCGCGCCGTCAGTGGCGAGGCAGTTGGCTATGCCCATTCTGGAGAGATGACACTGGCCGCGCTAGCGCGGGCATCCGATGCGGTCAAAGCTGTTACCACCGGCCATTCCGGCACGTTGGCAGAGCCACCCGTTGGCACCAATGCGCGCTGTTACGGTTCGCAAAATCCGCTTTTAGAGCCGGGATTTGAAGCAAAATCCGTCCTTCTCGCCGAAATTGACGCCTATGCCCGTTCGATGGACCCGGCCGTGCGGCAAGTAACTGTTGCACTGAGCGGTGTGCACCAAAGCGTCGAGATCATTCGCGCCGGGGGTGACAGCCGTTTCGATGTGCGACCTCTCGTGCGCCTCAACATTTCCGTCGTCATGGGCAAAGGCGACCGCCAAGAAACAGGGTCCTTTGGCATTGGCGGTCGCGCAGGATTTGGCGATTTCATCAGCGAGGCGACATGGAAATCCGGCGTTGCAGATGCCATCCGCCAAGCGCGGGTCAATCTGGAAGCCGTTCCGGCACCGGCGGGCACGTTTGACATCGTCTTGGGCGCAGGATGGCCCGGCGTGATGCTTCACGAAGCAGTCGGTCACGGGCTTGAGGGTGATTTTAACCGTAAAGGCACGTCAGCGTTTTCAGGTCTGATGGGCGAGATGGTGGCTGCAAAGGGCGTCACGGTCGTGGACGATGGCACCATCAGCGAACGGCGCGGATCGCTGACGATTGACGACGAAGGGACACCCACCAATTGCACGACTCTTATCGAAGATGGACGGTTGGTCGGCTATATGCAGGATCGTCAGAATGCGCGCTTGATGGACATGAAACCCACAGGAAACGGTCGTCGCCAAAGCTATGCCCATGTGCCCATGCCGCGCATGACCAACACCTACATGCTGGGTGGAGACCACGCGCCGGAAGAGATTATCGGTTCGGTCAAAGACGGTATCTACGCTGTATCGTTCGGTGGCGGTCAGGTTGACATCACGTCCGGCAAATACGTCTTTGCCTGCACCGAGGCCTACCGAATCGAAAACGGGAAAGTCGGTGCGCCGCTGAAAGGCGCCATGATGATCGGCAACGGCCCGGCAGACATGAAGCGCGTGCGCATGGTGGGCAACGACATGGCTCTCGACACAGGCATCGGCATGTGCGGCAAATCAGGCCAAGGCGTCCCCGTTGGCGTTGTCAACCCACAACCCGCATCGACGAGGTAACGGTGGGCGGAACCGAGGCGTAGCATCCCATCATTGCAGGCCCTGGCTACACAAAGTCATTGCCTGCCATTTGAGGTGCATTTAGTTTAACCACAGACGCGCCTCTGGGAGACACGCCATGCTTGACCGCACCGAACTTTCGAAATCCATCCAGCGGGATCGTGAGGATCTGGCCTCTGCCATTCGGCTGGCGGCGCATTTCGATTTGCATGAGGGCATTTGCAACCACTTTTCGGTGCAATGCGAGGGGCCGGAAGAGCTTTATTTGATCAACGCCTATGGATGGCATTGGAGTGAAGTGACGCCAGAGCGGCTGTTGTTAATCAATGGTGAGGGAACCGTGCTGGAAGGCTATGGCGAAGTGGAAGCCTCAGCCCGCAATATTCATATCGCAAGTCACCGCGCCAACCCACGCCATAAGGCGATTTTGCACGTTCATATGCCCTATGCGACGGCGATTTCCATGTTGGAGGGTGGTCGGCTGTTGATGGCGCACCAGACGGCATGCCGCTTCCACGGGCGTATTGGCTATGAAGAAGAGTTTGGCGGCATCGCAGTTACGGAAGAAGAAGGTGAGCGGATCGCCGCCCAAGCCAAAGACAACGCCCATATCGATTGCATGTTTTTGGCAAACCATGGCGTCGTCTGTTCCGGCGTATCGGTGGCGCAAGCGTTTGATGATCTCTACTATCTGGAACGCGCTGCGCGACAGCAGGTGTTGGCGCAGTCGACAGGACTGACTCTCAAACTAATCCCGGATGCGACTGTTGAATTGACTGCCGAGCAGTTTCGCCGCGATTTCCCCGTTTACGCACAACAGCATTTCGATGCGCTCAAGCGCTTGGTGTAGCGGCATGCTCACCGTCTATGCTCTCAAAGCCTGTGACACCTGCAAGAAAGCGATTAAGTGGCTGGATTCAGAGGGAATTGCCCATGCCGTACACGACGTGCGGGCTAATGGTCTGCCGTCAGACATCGTTTCCATGATTGTTGCCGCAGTTGGTTTCGATAAAGCCGTCAACAAACGCAGTACGACCTGGAAAGGTTTGGACGAAGCGGCCAAAGCCAACCTGGATGCGGACCATGCAGTGGCGCTCATCACCGCAAATCCAACTTTGATGAAACGCCCCGCCTTCGTGGCCGATGGGAAAGCGGTTGTTGGTTTTGATGCGACCGCCCAGCATTTCGCAAAGACGAACGGTCAGTAAGATCGCGCCTGCTGCCGCTATCTTTCCGCTGTCATCGCCCGATGTGTTCTGACAAGCCACGGTCGGATTCCAAAGGTCAGCTCATGAGTTACAAGCACAAAGCCTACCAATGACTCGTTGGGCAAAAATGCTTTACGGATAAAGCCTTTGGCCTTTCCAACCATCACCGTGCGGTGTGAGCATTACGCGGTCGTGGAGACGGAACTCGCCATCCTGCCAAAACTCGATGGAAATCGGCTTGATCCGAAAGCCGGACCAATGGGGTGGGCGCGGGATGTTTTCAGTCCCGTATCTCGCTTCGTATTCGGCCAACCGATCCACCAATGTTTGACGGTCCGACAACGGGCGCGATTGATCTGACGCCCAAGCGCCGAGGCGGGACTGGGGATGGCGCGAACCGTAATACGCATCGGCCTCTTCGTCGGACACAATTTCTACCGGGCCACGCAGACGCACTTGCCGGCGCAGCGACTTCCAGTGAAAACACATGGCCGCCCTTTTGGTGGCCAAGACTTCGCCGCCCTTGGTGCCTTCAAAATTGGTGTAGAAAACGAACCCCCGCTCGTCGTGCCCCTTCAGCAGGACGGTGCGCACATTGGGCATGCCGCTTTCGTCCACCGTGGCCAAAGCTACGGCGTTAGGGTCATTTGGTTCGCTTTTTTCCGCATCCGCAAGCCATTCTTCGAACAGCGTGTGCGGATCATTCCGTAACGTAAAGTCCATCTCAATCCTTAACTGAATCTTCAGACGCCAATGACAAATTAAATCAACGTAATGAGTTTTCCGCGTTCGGGCGTCTGTCCATTGGAAGTAGTATGTTTGACTTGTTAGCAAAACCTGTTGATCGCGTTCAGGCACAATCAGCCGCAGTGCCTAGCTTTGTATTGGTCGCGACCCTGTTTGTTTCCGGTTGCGCCATTAACGGCAACACCTTGCCTCAAATCGCAGATGACAAGTCGATCGTTACCGAATCGGTGACGAAAGGTGCAACTCCCGCGGGCATCGCCAAGGGCGACGCTGAAGTGATCAAGTCCGCCGTGGCCGAAGCCCCTATTGAAGAGCGCATTAAGCCGCTTGCGTGGTCAAACCCGCAAACCGGGTCGACCGGCACAATCGTCGCCATCGACAAATTCATGGGCAAACACGGGCAGCAGTGCCGTGGTTTCAAAACCAGCGTGGACACGTTTATGGGCATCGCATTCTACAATGGTGAAGCGTGCCAGATCAGCCCCGGAGAATGGGTTCTGTCTTGGTTCAAATCATCTGACTGACGCGAACCAAGACGCGACTGCTTCCATTTCGCTGCAGTTTGCGCGGTTGTAAAACCGGGGCTTTGAAAACCACGCAGTGTTGCCCATATAAGAGGCAACAACTCCACCTTCTCGTTGGGACATGTCATGCGCGACCCCTATCAGGTGTTGGGTGTGCCAAAAACTGCTGACGAAGCGGCCATCAAATCGGCTTTCCGCAAACTCGCCAAGCAGTTTCACCCGGACCAAAACAAAGATAACCCAAAAGCCAAAGAGCGCTTCTCCGAAGCCAATGCCGCCTATGAAATATTGGGCGACAAAGAGAAAAGGCGCCAGTTCGACTCCGGAGCCATCGACGCTGAGGGCAAAGAGCGGTTCCAAGGCTTCGGCAGTGGCGGACCGTCTGGCACGGGCGGTGGTATGGGTGGCGGCGGCTTTTCGGGCGCTGAGGACATTCTGTCACAAATGTTCGGTGGCATGGCTGGTGGCGGTCGTGCCGGCATGGGTGGCATTGGTGCGGACCCCTTCGCTCAAATGAGCGGTGCGCCGCCGCGTGGTGCCCGTCGTGCCCCTCCTCCCAAGGGCGAAGACCGCAAGATCAATCTGACCGTGCACCTTAAAGATTTGGCGTCAGGCAAAGCCCCTTTGCGGCTTTCGGGTGACCGCACCGTCAATGTCACGATTCCACCGGAGCCGGACAATGGACAAATCATCCGTCTGAAAGGCCAAGGCAGTGAAGGCCCGGGCGGCGCAGGCGATGCGTTGGTCACTTTGCGCATTTCTCCCCACCGCGAGTTCACCCGTGAAGGCGCGGATTTGCGTGTCCACGTTCCAGTGCCGCTGAAAACGGCAGTGTTGGGAGGTAAAATCCGTGTGCCAACCTTAACCGGCGCGGTTGCCTTGACCATCCCTGCTTGGTCCACGTCTGGCGCTGTGTTCCGCGTGCGTGGCAAAGGCCTTCCCGCCCGTGATGGTGGCACGGGCGATGTGTTTGCAGTGTTAGCGCTGGACCTGCCAGACACGCCGGATTCCGGCTTGGAAGCCCTGATGAAAACCTGGACTGACGAGTGAGATCAACCGTTTGGAACAGGTGCACCTAGCGGCGTTTGTAACCGCCTGTTGCGGTGGGTCTAGGGGAACCTCGGCGCGCGCCACGGTCCAGCCGCTTGAAGGCGCATGGACCGTGTGCCATACCGCCGCACAACGCGCGGTCTGTTGGCGGCACGCCCACACTTAACTTACGGAAACAAACGCGATGTCGAACCCAGTCTCTGGTGCCAGCTCGGCGAACACGACCGGATTGATGAGCGGCAAGCGTGGTCTCATCATGGGTTTGGCAAATAACCGATCCATTGCTTGGGGCGTGGCAAAAGCGCTGGCCGATGCCGGTGCCGAACTGGCGTTTACCTACCAGGGCGATGCTATGAAAAAGCGTGTCGAACCTCTGGCTGAAGAACTGGGCGGATGGGTGATCGGCAATTGCGATGTGGGCGATGCCGACAGCATGGATGACACGTTTTCTGCCATCGCCGACAAATGGGGTGAGATGGACTTTCTAGTCCACGCCATCGGCTTTTCCGACAAGAATGAATTGACTGGCCGCTACGTGGACACGTCTGCGGACAATTTTCGTATGACGATGGACATCTCCGTCTATTCCTTCACCGCCGTCGCACAGCGTGCCGAGAAGTTGATGAGCAATGGCGGGTCCATGCTCACCATGACCTATTACGGCGCTGAAAAAGTGATGCCGCATTACAACGTCATGGGCGTTGCAAAAGCCGCCTTGGAAGCCAGCGTGCGTTATTTGGCTGTAGACCTTGGCTCCAAAGATGTGCGGGTGAACGCGATCTCCGCCGGACCGATCAAGACGCTGGCCGCATCAGGCATTGGTGACTTCCGCTACATTTTGAAGTGGAACGAATACAACTCCCCCTTAAAGCGCACCGTTTCGATCGATGAAGTTGGTAAGTCAGCACTCTACCTCTTGTCTGATCTGTCTTCCGCCGTGACGGGCGAAATCCACCACGTCGATTCCGGTTACCATACGGTGGGTATGAAGGCTGTCGACGCACCGGACATTGCAGTGGCGAAGGACTAGTCCCACACTGCATGAGCCTTTCTCGATTCAGACTGCCCGCTTGGAAGACTCCCGATGATGTTTCTCGTCCGCCACGGCCAAACCGACTGGAACGCGGAGCATCGCCTGCAGGGTCAGAAAGACATTCCTCTCAACGCGGTGGGCCGCGCTCAAGCGGCTCGAAATGGCGAAAAACTGCGCGAGTTGATTGCAGATCCCAGCACCTACTTGTTTATAGCCAGCCCTTTGGGCCGAACCCGCGAAACAATGGAAATTCTGCGCGAGGCGATGGGATTGGACCCAAAGGCTTACACAACAGAAAAGGCCTTCGTTGAGATCAGTTTTGGCGACTGGGAAAGCCACACGCTGGAGGAGCTTTACGCCGAAACGCCCGTGCTGGTGAAAAGCCGCAAGAAAGACAAATGGCGGTTCCGCCCGCCGGGAGGGGAAAGTTATGCCGATCTCGCACTCCGCACGGTCCCTGCATTTTTGAAGCTACCGGAAAAAACAGTGCTTGTTTCGCACGGGGGCACGATGCGCACGCTCATCCAGCACATTGCAAGTAACGATGAGAATGAGATGGCAAAATTCATTGTGCCGCAAGATCAACTCTACTGCCTTGAAAAAGGAGCCGGTCGCTGGATTTGAGCCAAAAACATCCTGTGTCCGCTTGAGCCGAAGGCTTTGTCAATATCGAAACAAAACGTCGCGTCCCGCCGATGCGCTTGCATCCTTACGCCGTTATCACCCCACCAACTTATCACCGAGAAGACTGCCATGTTTGAGACCCCAAAACCCGTGTTGGGTAATGATCAACCTGCCATCGTCAAATCATGGGACGAGTGGTCTCCCCTCAAGCACGTGATCGTGGGCGTTGCCGACGGCTGCATGATCCCTCCAGGAGAACCGGCGCTGGACGCAAAAGTGCCGGAAGACTCCGACATGAAGGGCCAGTGGGGACCGCGCACGCAGGAAACCGTCGACAAGGCCAATGAGCAGCTCGATAATTTTGCCAAGGTACTGAAAAGCCGTGGCGTGCGTGTGGATCGCCCAACGCCCATCGACTTTTCCCAACCTGTATCCACGCCCGATTGGGAGAACCCGTCTTCATTTGGCTGCATGCCACCGCGCGACGTTATTTTGACGGTTGGCAAAGAGATGCTGGAAGCGACGATGAGTTACCGCTGCCGGTTTTTTGAATACCTTTGCTATCGCCCCCTGATGCAAAAATATTTTGAGGATGATCCGGGCTTTCGCCACACCGCCGCGCCCAAACCGCGTATGACCGATGCGTCCTACCGCCCGGATTATCTGGCAGACACGATTGGCAATGAAAAGCGGCTGGAATGGACGGCAGATAAGTTCTTCGTCACCACAGAAGAAGAACCCCTGTTCGACGCCGCTGACGTGCTGCGGTTTGGCAAGGACCTGATCGTCCAGCACGGTTTTACGACGAACCTAAAGGGCATCGACTGGTTGCGCAGACACTATCCGGACCACCGCGTCACGGCTGTGAACTTTCCGGGCGACCCTTACCCGATCCACATCGACGCGACGTTTACGCCCATCCGGCCCGGCCTGATTATCAACAACCCGGAACGGAAACTGCCCGACGATCAGCGCGCTTTCTTCCATCGAAACGATTGGGAGATTGTCGATTCTGCCCGTCCTGCTCACAATACGCCGCCACCGCTCTGCTACTCATCGGTATGGTTGTCGATGAATGTTTTGATGGTGGACGAAAAAACCGTTTGCGTGGAGGCCAGCGAAGTCAACCAGATGGAGCAATTCGACAAGATGGGTCTCGAAGTGCTGCCCATCCCCTTCCGCGACGCCTACGCCTTTGGTGGAGCGCTGCACTGCGCCACAACAGACGTGTACCGCGAAGGGGACCTGACAGACTATTTCCCGAAGGGCTGATGCTGTTGGCGCATTGGGCCCTTTTCGAACTCTCAGTCCGCCAGATTCACGTCTTGCCTGCCACCGGATAAAGCCGACCGTTTGATGGCTTCGATCACCCGCAAGGTGGCGACACCCTCGGCTGCGGATACAAGTGGCGGTTCGGTGCGGGCAATAACACGACAAAAATGCTGTATCTGGGCGTCAAGCGGGTCTTGAACCACGCTTTCAACTGTTCCGTTTTGAAGCGCACGCCACCAGCTACGCGGTTCATCCTGTTGCCAAACCTTGCCCGTCGGCACTTCCAAAGAGCCTTGTGTTCCGCCGATCAGATAGCAGGCTTGGCCGGTTTCGGGATATGCGGGGTTTTCTGCAGCTGTCATTTCCCAACTCCATGGCGCAACAATGCTGTCAGAAACTGTGACCGTTCCGAGCGCACCGCTGGCAAATTGCAAAGTGACAGCGGCGGTGTCTTCCACCTCATGACCACGGGCAACCGAAGACTGAAAGGCTTGCACCGCGAAGATTTCGCCACACAAATAGCGCAACAAATCGACGTCATGAATGAGGTTGATGAAGACCGGTCCCGCACCCGTCTTTGTGCGCCATTCCACATTGAAATAGTCGTCGGGCTTGTAAAGCCAGCACATAGCATTGACCGCTACGACTGAACCGATGGCGCCAGAGGCGACATGCGCTTTCGCGGCTTGGATGAGTGGGTTGTGGCGTCGGTGGTGCCCCACAAGAATGGGAACAGCGGAACGATCCGCAGCGCTCACCAGCGCATCGCATTCGGCAGCAATTGAGCCGACTGGCTTTTCGATCAGCATGGGTACACCGGCAGCCACGCAAGCCAAGCCTTGTTCCACATGCAATTGGTTGGGCGATGCGATGATCACGCCATCCGGTTTCTGTGCGGACAGCATTTCAGCCAGATCACCAAAATGGGGCACACCGTGTTGTTGTGCCATCGACTGCGCGACAGGCGCTGGATCGACGATGGACGCCAATTGCGTTTCCGGCAATCGGTTCACAATCTCAATGTGGCGCGCCCCGATTAGACCCGCCCCGATGACCGACAAACGTGTGGTCACACCAGCCACAACACGGCACCCGTCGCCAGCGCGCCGGCAGTCAATAAGTAGGCAATCAAGCTCATGCTTCTATCCGATGTCGGTTCGGAGGAATGGGCGTTTAAGCGGTGCTTTACCTTTCTGGAATTGTGCAGCGAAACCAGAAACAGGTAGATCGCGACTACAACGAACACCGTGGCCGCCGCCTTGGCCACCCAAGTGGGCTGCATCTCACCGAACACCGCCTGCATGCCCACTGCGAGGCCCAAACAACCAAGACCAGTGCCCATCCAGCTTGAAAACGTGCGCTCATTGGCCAGTACGGTGCGATCCTCTGCCCACTGGGTGCGCCGCCTTGCAAGGTCGGTTGTTTTATCGTCCTCAGACACGGGTATCACCGGTGCAATCGATGCCCATCATGCGCGCTCGCTGATGCCGCCATGCTTCGCGGACCAAGCATAGGGCGCACCCAAAAACTCTTGCACAGCTTCCAACGTCTTGTCGTCAAACAGCTTTTGGGCGCGGGCAACGGCCAACACTTCGTGCCAGGTGGTCAGGTAATGCAGGTTCATGCCGTGCTTTTTCAGCGTGGCCGGCGCGTCTTTGAAAATGTCGTAGTAGAACACTGAGAACGTATCGGTGACTTCCGCACCGGCTTCACGGATCGCGTCAGCAAAACCGATCTTGGATCCGCCATCGGTGGTGAGATCTTCAACGAACAGGACGCGCTGTCCTTCTTTCAGGTCGCCTTCAATGCGAGCATTGCGGCCAAAGCCTTTAGGCTTTTTGCGAATGTAAATCATCGGCAGGCCCAGCCGCTCCGCCATGAAAGCAGCGTATGGAATGCCTGCTGTCTCGCCTCCGGCCACAACGTCATATTTTTCAAAACCCGCCGCTCGCATGACGGTGGCGCAGCCAAAATCGGACACGGCAGATCGGATGCGCGGATAGGAAATCAGTTTCCGGCAGTCGATGTAAACGGGGCTCTTGAGCCCGGAGGTGAAG
>JBCBYZ010000133.1:0-9266 GCA_039815595.1 Pseudomonadota bacterium
GATTTTAGCAAATTGCGCGTCGTCGTGAGCAAAGCGCATCAATCCATCAAACAGATGATTGGTCATGTCGGGTTGTCCAAGCGTGGTTTGGCATACTCTTCGGAACCGGCTCTTACCGTGTCGTCAGCGCATTGGAAAAGAGAGGAATGGGAAAGAGCGCGTCCGAATATTCAGAATCGTCAAACACGGGCCAATTGCGGACCAGTTGCGGTCCAGTTACGGGCGAGTTTCCAAACCATGGTGTTCTGCCCGCCGCAGCCTCTGGGCCGCTTGCCGCGCAAAGCGCAAATGGACATCTTTGCGCCGTGCGGCGCTCACCGGTTCGGCATCTGCCTCACGCACCACCTCACAGCCATAGCGATCCGCCACAAGGAAGCCCTTGTCTTTGGGGAATATATGGGCCGGGACGTCGGCAAGAGTGGCGAAGTAAAACTGGTCGCAGTGATCCAGATAGTCTCTCCACTTCGTATCAGCTTGAAAGTCCGCCACTGAGGACTTGATCTCCACAATAGTGATCCGCCCTTTTGGGCAAATGGCGACAAGGTCAGCCCGGCGTCCGTCCCGCAGACAAAGCTCAGGCAAGGTCGCATGGCCCATTTCATCGAATCGCCGTTCTATCCCGAACCTTATGTCCAACGCCCGATCCGATTGACGGCCATCAATCAAAGGGTTGGAGGTAGACAGGGCAATAATGGGCATGGCTCAGTCCGCTTCGGTTCGTTCCTCTTTTGTTTCAATCCATGATCTGTGTCAAATGATGCAGATATGCCGCACTCGTTTCCCAAATCCTCAAAACCGGCCTCCAATCCGACGGGAACGCCGAATACCAATTGAGTCATTTTTGCGGCGGCCTTAACCTTGGTAAATCTTTGTTAACTTTGCGTTCACCATAACGTCGCGACACGCAGCCGGAACAATTGCCCGGATCTGTCTCGCAGCCCTCAAGGAATTACCCTGCAATGTCAGCGCCCCTAGAACTCCCGTTTGCGAACTTTGGCAAACGATCTTTCACAGCCTTCGGGCCCATCCTTGTGGTTGCCTTGGCCCTGATCCTGGCCGGTTGTTCCACGTCCAGCCGCTCAACAGCCGGTTACACGGGCCCGGCGATCTCCTCTTACACGGCCAAACGGTCGGAAGCCCGCTCGGACCTGCGCACATCCCGCAAGGAAGCCAAAGCTGAAGCCCGGAAGCTGAAAAAACTGGAACGCTCCGCCGCCCGCCTTGAGCGCCGGATGGACCGCACCAAATCGGAAGACAAAAAAGCGGAGTTGAAAAAACAGCTGCGCACCAAGAAGCGCGAAATTCGTACCGCAAAACGAGCGGTGCGTCGCGCTGACCGGGCTGTTTCCCGTGCTGAGCGCCGGGAACGTCGTGCCGCAACAGCCATCATCAACGCCAAAAAGCGTAAGAAGGCCGCCGAAGAACGCCTTGCCCGTGCCAAAAAACGGGAAGCGGAACAGGAAGCCCGCGCCAAGCTGGCCTTGAAGCGCGACAGCAAAAAGAACGCGGCCAAGGCCAAGCCCGAAACAACGGTCGCTTCGTTGTTCCGCAAAGATGATCCATCCGTAAAATTCATCAGCGACTACGAAGAACGGGTGGACGGTATGTTCGCCCTCGCCTCATTTCAGGTCGAAAATATCGACAAGCGGCTGTATCGTCAGCAGGTTCGTTACCGCACCAAGCACAAGCCCGGGACAATTGTGGTCGATACAAAAGCCCGCTTCCTCTATCTGGTGCAGCGCGGTGGCACCGCCATGCGATACGGCATTGGCGTCGGGCGTCAGGGCTTTTCCTGGTCCGGCACGGCAACTGTTGGCTGGAAAGCCAAATGGCCGAAATGGACACCACCCGAAGAAATGATTGCCCGCCGTCCGAAGCTCGAAAAGTGGAGCTACCGCAATGGCGGTATGCCCGGTGGCGTCAGAAACCCGCTTGGCGCGCGCGCTCTGTATCTGATGCAAGGCGGCAAGGACACGCTCTTCCGTCTGCACGGCACCCCAAACTGGGCATCCATCGGCACCGCCGCGTCATCGGGTTGTATCCGCTTGATCAATCAGGACGTGATTGACTTGTACGAACGCGTGCCAAACGGTTCCAAAGTGGTGGTTCTGTAGGGAAGCACCCCCGCTAAGAAACGCCAATTAGGGCCGCCCTCCGGGGCGGCCTTTTTTGTGCACTGTGCCGAAATAGGGATGTTCAGAATTTGAAAAGCTGACCACCGGTGGTTCGCCAAGGGACCCGGATGGGGTGTGCAGCCAACCGAAGCAGCCACGAACAAGAACGCTCGTGGTGATCTAAAATCGGCAGTCTAACAAACCAAATCCATCGCGTTGCATCTGGCTGTTAAGGGGCAAAAATCAGCGCAAAAACCGTTGCCCAATTCGTCGCAACCACACTTGCCAAACTTCGGCGCCTTCTATACCAACGCGGTGTTGCGAGGCTCAGCCTTAAGCAACCTGCACCCGTAGCTCAGCTGGATAGAGCACCAGACTACGAATCTGGGGGTCGGGCGTTCGAATCGCTCCGGGTGCACCATTTTTCTCATGATTTTTAGACGATGGAAGTCATAGACCGGAGGGCTTTCATCCGTCTCGCTCGCCTCAAGAGATACATATCGTTCAGCGGCTTGTGGAGGGCTTAGTTCATGGATCAGCGGACACGATTTATCCGTCATACCCTTCGATAATAATCACATCGCCAACAGACACGCCTTCCGCGCTGCGCAGGGGAATGATGGCTTGGTAGTCGGGTGAGTGATAGCAGGCGCGGGCCTGTTCGTAGCTTTCAAATTCCAGCACGACATTCCGGCTGCGAGACGTGCCTTCCGGGTTCTCAAATGCGCCGCCACGTACCAAAAACTTCGCGCCAAATTTTTCAAAAACGGCTGCATTAGCCACAACATAGGCCTTGTATGCATTCAGGTCGTCGACATCGACGCGTCCGATCCAATAGCCCTTTGGCGGTTTTGCGGGCATGGTCAAACGCCTTCCACGATGATCAGCTCAGAATCGGCAACCGACTGGCGGATTTTCACGGCTGCCTGGTATTCGTCCGAATTGTAGCAGTCGAGCGCATGTTGAACGGATGGGAATTCGATCACCACATTACGAGCGCGATTGTCGCCTTCCATGGAGTGTGCTGTGCCCCCGCGTGCCAGAAAGTTTGCGCCAAAGCGCTCAAATGCGGGTTTGGCCGTCGCCACATAGTCGGGATACCCATCCGGATTTTTTACATCTACTCGCGCAATCCAATATCCTTTTGCCATAGTATTCCTCCCAACAGCGATCTGAGCTTTTGCAGCGCCTAAACCGAAGCCATGTCTTCCAACACGCTTTCGGCTGCGCGTTTGCGGTCTGACGCTGCCATGATCGGTCGGCCCACCACAAGATGGGACGCGCCAGCACGCAGGGCGTCGGACGGTGTCATAACCCGTTTTTGGTCGTCGGCTGCCGCGTCGGCGGGACGTATGCCCGGTGTAACCAGCGCCATATCGGGCCCGATAATGGAGCGCACGGCTTCTGCCTCTTGAGCCGAAGCCACCAGACCACCCATACCCGCCTCTTTTGCCTGTTGCGCTCGCAGGGCCACCAACTCGGCTGGACTGAGCGTGTATCCCGCTTCTTTCAGATCTGCGTCATCCATGGACGTGAGCACCGTCACCCCCAAAAGGGTCATGGGTCCACTACCGGCAAGGGCCGCCACTGCCGCACGCATGGCCTTAGGATAAGCGTGCAACGTCAGCATCGTAACACCCATCTGCGCCACATTTTCGACGCCCTTGGCCACAGTGTTGTCGATGTCCAAAAGCTTGAGGTCCAAAAAGACCTTCTTTCCTTCCGACAAAAGGTCTTGCGCGAGTTGCAGGCCGTTTTCGCGCTGAGGCGCGAAGCACAACTGATGCCCGATCTTGTAAAACGAGACGCTGTCGCCAATTTCTGCAATCGCCTCGCGCGCCGCTTCAACGGTTGGCAAGTCGAGCGCAACAATCAGCCTGTCATCTGCCATGTGTGCCGACATTTCAGGTGGCGGATGCGGACTTGATGCGGCCCACGAGCGTCGCGCTCAAACCGTCCAGCATGCCGGCCGTGCGTTCGTTGGAAAGCGTCATGTCCTCGTTAAAGGCCGTATTGGCCTGACCCACTGCAATCTGTGGGGTGATCATTTCAGCACCCACATTGAGCAAAACATCGCGCAGATGGGAGAGGCAACGGATGCCGCCCAGACCGCCCGGCGAACAGGCTGCCAACGCAAACACCCGGTCTTGATAGACCTTCACGCCAACACCGCGCGACAGCCAATCAATCGTGTTTTTTAGCAGCGGCGGTAAGGACGCGTTGTATTCCGGGGTGACAAAGACCACGCCCTGATGCTCCGCAATAAGCTGCGCCAGCGCCTTGGCTTCGGCGGGTGCGCCGTTTTCGCTTTCCCAGTCTTCGTTGAAAATGGGCATGGGATAGTCCGACAAATTCACCTCGGTTGCCGTTGCACCATGGCTTTCAATAGACTTGGCAATCGATGACGCGAGCTTGCGGTTAAACGAGCCTTCTCGACTGGAACCCGGGATAATGATGATCTTGGTCATAGGTAAATTTCCATCGCGGTGGAGATCGAAGTCGGTCAGTTAGTCCGCCAACCCGTCGAACAGGTTTTTCATACGGGCGAAAAAGCCGGTAGATTCCGGTGAATTGTCACTGGAGCTCAACTCGTCAAACTCGGTCAGCAATTCGCGCTGGCGCTTGGTGAGATTGCTGGGTGTTTCAATCGCCACTTGAATGTACATGTCGCCCATCTGCGGCGACCGAAGCACTGGCATCCCTTTACCCTTGAGCCGGAACTGACGCCCGTTTTGAGTGCCTTCCGGCACTTTCACGCGCGCTTGGCTGCCGTCGATTGTGCCGACCTCAAACTGCCCGCCAAGGGCGGCAGTGGTCATGGAAATGGGTACGCGGCAATAAATATCAGCCCCGTCACGCTGGAAGAACTCGTGCGGCTTTATTGTGAGGAAGATGTACAAATCGCCCTGTGGCCCACCGCGCGTACCCGCCTCGCCTTCACTGGCAAGGCGGATGCGCGTGCCGTCTTCGATACCGGCTGGCACGTTGACGGAGAGTGTTTTGACTTGTTCCACCCGACCGGTGCCTGAACACGGTGAGCACGGATCGGAGATGACTTCGCCGCGCCCTTGGCAGGTGGGACAGGTGCGCTGGATGGAAAAGAAACCTTGGCTGGCGCGCACTTGGCCGACGCCGCCACAGGTCGAGCAGGTGGAAGGTGCTGTACCCGGCTTTGCGCCGCTGCCGGAGCACGTGCCGCAGGTAACGGAGGAAGGCACCTCGATTTCTGCCGTCTTGCCGGCAAAAGCCTCTTCCAACGTCACATCCATATTGTAGCGCAGGTCTGCGCCGCGGGTGCGCCCGCCGGATGAGCGGCGGCCACCGCCCCCCATCATCTCGCCGAAGATATCCTCGAAGATATCGCCGACACCGCCACCACCAAACGGGCTTCCGCCTCCGCCAAAGGGCCCGCCGCCACCGCCGCCGTTTTCAAACGCAGCATGGCCAAACCGGTCGTAGGCCGCGCGCTTTTGCGGGTCCTTGAGAGCCTCATAGGCTTCGCCAACTTCCTTGAACTTGGCTTCTGCGGCGGCATCATCCGGGTTGCGGTCCGGATGATATTTCATAGCCTGTTTGCGAAATGCGCTTTTGAGCGCCTTTTCATCGGCGTCGCGGGAGACGCCCAAAGTGTCATAATAATCTTGCTTGCTCACGCTCTTGTCCCGTGGCTGGTGCGGCGTTGCGGCGAACGCCTGAAAACAAAAATCCCGCCCGCCGGTTAAGCGAGCGGGATTTCAGATGATTGGGTTGCGATCAAAACGCGATCACATGCAACCGATCTGCCTTAAGCCGATTTCTTCTCGTCTTCGTCGTCGATTTCTTCGAAATCGGCATCGACCACGTTTTCATCTGCCGCAGCATGGGCGGCCGCATCGGCGGCAGCGTTCTGCTCTTCTTCAGACTGCTGGGCTTCGTAAATCGCCTGGCCCATTTTCATGGAAGCCTCGGCCAGTACCTGCGCTTTGGCGTTGATTTCGTCACCATCGTCGGTTTCCAGCGAGGATTTAAGATCGGCCATGGCTGTGGTGATGGCGTTCTTGTCTTCGTCTGAGACTTTATCACCATGCTCTTCCAACGATTTCTCGGTGGAGTGCAGCAGGGCTTCTGCCTGGTTTTTCGCCTCTACAGATTCGCGACGCTTCTTATCGCTATCAGCGTTAGCTTCTGCGTCCTTGACCATCTGCTCAATGTCAGCATCCGACAGGCCGCCGGAGGCCTGGATGCGTATCTCGTGGGACTTGCCGGTGCCTTTGTCTTTAGCCGACACGTTGACGATGCCGTTGGCATCGATGTCAAACGTGACCTCGATCTGCGGCACGCCGCGCGGTGCGGGTGGAATCCCCACGAGGTCGAACTGACCCAGCATCTTGTTGTCAGACGCCATCTCACGTTCGCCTTGAGACACACGAATGGTCACGGCGCTCTGGCTGTCTTCAGCCGTGGAGAAGGTCTGAGACTTCTTGGTGGGGATTGTCGTGTTGCGGTCGATCAGGCGCGTGAACACACCGCCCAGCGTTTCAATGCCGAGCGACAGAGGTGTCACGTCGAGCAGCAACACGTCGGTCACATCGCCCTGCAAAACACCGGCCTGAATAGCAGCACCCATGGCCACCACTTCGTCGGGGTTCACGCCCTTATGCGGCTCCTTACCGAAGAAGTCCTGAACGGTTTCCTGAACTTTGGGCATGCGGGTCATGCCACCCACCAGGATCACTTCGTCAATGTCGCTCGTGGCAAGACCGGCATCTTTCAACGCGTCCTGCATCGGCTTCACTGTGCGTTTGACCAAGTCACCCACCAGGGATTCAAACTTGGCGCGGGTCAGCTTCATGGTCAGGTGTTTTGGACCGGACGCATCGGCGGTGATGAACGGCAGGTTCACTTCCGTTTGAGCAGAAGAGGACAATTCGATTTTTGCTTTTTCAGCAGCCTCTTTCAGACGCTGAAGAGCCAGTTTGTCGTTTTTCAGATCGACGCCCTGATCTTTTTTGAATTCGGCAGCCAGGTAGTCCACCAGCGCCATGTCGAAGTCTTCACCGCCCAGGAACGTATCCCCGTTGGTGGACTTCACTTCAAACACGCCATCGCCGATTTCGAGGATAGACACGTCGAACGTGCCACCACCGAGGTCGTAGACTGCGATGGTTTTACCGTCATTCTTCTCCATGCCGTAGGAGAGGGCAGCTGCCGTTGGTTCGTTGATAATGCGCAGCACTTCCAGACCGGCGATCTTACCGGCGTCCTTGGTGGCCTGACGCTGGGCATCGTTGAAGTATGCGGGAACTGTGATCACCGCCTGCTCAACTTTTTCGCCGAGATAAGCTTCTGCCGTTTCTTTCATTTTCTGCAGGATCATGGCGGAGATCTGGGACGGAGAATATTTGTCGCCGTTCACCTCAACCCATGCATCGCCATTGTCGCCTTCGACAATCTCGAAGGGCACAAGCTTCTTGTCTTTCTTCACTTCCGCGGAGTCGTACCGGCGACCGATCAAACGCTTCACCGCAAAAAGGGTGTTTTCCGGGTTGGTGACGGCCTGACGTTTGGCGGGCTGGCCGACCAGACGCTCTTTATCTTCGGTAAACGCCACCATGGATGGTGTGGTGCGCGCACCTTCCGCGTTTTCGATCACTTTGGCCGCTTTACCGTCCATCACGGCGACGCAGGAGTTGGTCGTTCCCAGGTCAATACCAATTACTTTTGCCATTTTGGTCTCTCCATTTAACAGCGTTTTGAACCCACCCTGAAAATGCCCAGTATGGCGCAGGCGATCAGGCGCAAAACCTATGGGATAAGGGTCACAATGTGCCGGGCCAAGACAAGGTGCCTGCTCCGACGCTGGCAGCTATATAAGAAGCGCGTTTTTTGCCTGCAAGGCGCAACAGGGGGAAAATTGGCATGAATGAGGCACCAAAAACCGATCTTTTCGGGCAAACAATCGAGAAACGCCAAGGTGGTTCCAAAACCCCTCTGTCAAACCGCACACCGCTGCCTGAATTGCCTAAAGGCGTGTTGGTTTGGCCCCAGATGCTGGATCTGGAGGCCCAAAACGCCCTCTTGTCGCACCTGCGGGAGGCGGTAGCCGTTGCTCCCCTATTCACACCCGCCATGCCCCGCACCGGCAAGCCTTTGAGCGTGCACATGACCAATATGGGCGAGTTGGGTTGGTTGACCGACAAGGAACGTGGCTACCGCTACCAATCAACCCACCCCATGACTGGAAAGCCATGGCCGCCGATCCCACCCATGTTGCTGGACCTGTGGAACCGGTGCGCCCCGCATGCGCCAAAACCGCAAGCGTGTCTGGTCAACTACTATCGAGACACAGCAAAAATGGGTCTCCATCAAGACAGGGACGAGCAAAATCTCGAAGCACCAGTCGTCTCAATCTCGCTTGGAGACACGTGCCTGTTCCGGTTGGGAGGCACGACACGCGGCGGCAAAACACAGTCCTTCAAACTCCACTCCGGCGACGTGATGATGCTCTCCGGATCCGCCAGACTGGCCTTCCACGGGGTCGACAGGGTCTACCCCGGAACAAGCGATTTGCTGAAGGGCGGTGGAAGGATCAATCTGACTTTGCGGGTGGTGGGGTGAGGGGCGGTCAATGGATCTTTTGAGCCCTTTTTCCCGTAGACCTAACTTAACTAGTCGTCTGTCTGCGACACCGTTTGATGGGCTTGCAATGTTGGGTGGCATGATGGCGCCGAACACGGCCGCAAAGAAGCGTGGGCGCGTCAGAGGCGTCCTTCTGCACTCACAACCGCAACAATCGAACATGTGCGGAAGTTGATTGAAATTGGTGAAATCACAACGACTATTGCAGCGTCTTTTGAGTTAATCGTTCAAAGCTCTATCGGGCAATTAGGTATATTTCAGTGCCCTGAAATATAGGTTGCCAACGGATATTCATATCGATAGTGTAGCAAAAAATTTTAGGCCTACAGCGGCAACGTAAATGAAAATAAGACTTATAATATCAATAATTCTTATCGTTTCATTCTCAACGATTGCCTCTGCTGATGATCGTACCAAGCGTGACTACAATAAAATTCAACAGGTTAGTATAAAGCTGATAGATTGTCTTCCACACTCTTTGCCGGATTGCAGTAAGATCACCCGCAGGAACGTCGCCTCGATCGGCACCGCCAA
>JBCBYZ010000185.1:0-4472 GCA_039815595.1 Pseudomonadota bacterium
GCGAAGCGCGGTTGTTTGAGGTGCAAGATGGCTCCGACAGGTCCGTCTTCATTGTCCATAAGGGTCGCCAATGGGTCGTCAGCCCACACCGTTTCGCGCTTCAGGAAGGCGATGCCTCAACGGCCGGCGATGGCTTGGTCACCGTACCGATGCATGGACGCGTCATCGGTGTCACCGTCGCGGAAGGCGATGTCGTGGAAGCAGGTGATGTTCTTTTTTCTGTTGAAGCCATGAAAATGGAACATGCCGTTCTCGCCCCCGTAGAAGGGGTGGTCGAGGATGTGACTGTGGTCAACGACACCCAAGCCCAAAGCGGCGATGCTGCTCTACGCATTGTGATTGCGTCAGAAAGTTAGGCGCAGCGGCTTGTGGACACGGCGGTTGACCCGTGGTGTTGCGGCTCCGTTCGCACTATCAAAAATCCATGGCACTTCATCTGATCAAGCTTTGCGTGGGTGTGGACACGTTGGACGACCAGCGGGACTGGGCGCAGCGGCGGCTCGCCCAAGTACGTCTGCGCAACCCACAAGCAAGACTGTTCCACACAACCCGAATGGTTCCCAAACGTGTGGAAGAGCTGCTGGACGGCGGTTCTCTCTATTGGGTCATCAAAGGGCAGGTGCAGGCGCGACAAAGACTGCTCGACATCGAACCCTTCGTCGACGACGGCGGCATTCGGCGTTGTCACTTGGTGTTGGATGATACAATTGTTCCGACACTCTGGCAGCCACGTAGGGCTTTCCAAGGGTGGCGCTACCTTGTTGAAAAGGACGCACCCGCCGATGCGGGCAGCGAGGACGCCGATTTACCCGGCCATTTGCGTGTAGAATTGAGCGAATTGGGTCTTCTCTAAAGGCCAGTCCTGTCACAGTGCTCCCATTGAGTACTGTTGCCCGATACCGGCCTCTGCATATCGCGTTAACCGCGTCCGCTAAATCTTGAATAAAGCTTGTGACGAATGCGTCTTCATTTGTAATTCTTACATAAGGGAAGCATACTTCTGTCATGGGGATAGTTGGGGCGTTGATGGACCGGGAACCCATGGGAACAAATGCTAGAAAAAGTTCTTTGGAACAGGCTGTTAGCCGACGTATTGCCAAAACCACTTCGGCCCACGTCATCGTCTGTGGCAATGAAAAGGGTGGTTCCGGTAAGACGACAACATCCATGCATTTGGTGGTTTCGCTGCTCAAATCCGGCTTTCGCGTTGCCACAATCGATCTTGATACCCGCCAGCAGTCGCTGACGCGCTACGTCCAGAACCGTAAACAGTGGTCCCAGTCCTCCGGCATGCCGCTGGAAATGCCAACCCATTTCCGCTTTGACACGTCCCGCACCGACAGCGTGCTGGAAGCGCAGAGCCGCGATTTCGCGTCTTTTGTGGCCGCGATTACCGAAATTCAGGACCAGCACGATTTCGTGGTTATCGATACGCCAGGGTCGGACAACTATTTAATGCGATTGGCGCATTCCATGGCGGACACACTGGTTACGCCTCTGAACGACTCGTTCGTAGACTTTGACGTTTTAGGCAAGGTGGACGCCAAAACCTTGGAAGTGGCCGATGTTAGCCATTACGCTATGATGGTGCGGGACGCCCGCCGTCAGCGGCGCACGGTTGATAACGGGTTGCTGGACTGGATCGTTGTGCGCAACCGTCTGTCGCCCTTGGGGTCGCGCAATCAGCGCAACATGATTGCGTGTCTGTATGAGCTCTCCATGCAGTTGGGCTTTCGGATTGCCGATGGAATTAGCGAACGGGTGATCTTCCGCGAATTTTTTCCGATGGGATTGACGGCTTTTGATGATGTTCGCGAGTTGGATACTCAAAGCAGAACGACGTCTTCCCATCTTTCTGCACGCCAAGAGGTGCGCAAACTGATCGGGTCGCTTCGCTTGCCCGTTGATGATGTTGGAAGACGTCGGGCTGAAGCAAGGGCGTTCTGGCTGGAAAGCGAAAACAAGCCTATGCAGATGCCTGACATTTTTGCCGACTAGATTGCTCTCGGGCGTGCTTTGACGCTTATCTTTAGGCCGACATCCTTCTGGGGCTTCACCGCAGCTGCATTGGTCGCAGCCAATCACCGCAATGCGTTTGTGTCTCATCTTGCAAGACAACCGCCAAACGCCAAATATGGTGCATGGCCAAATCAAAATTGCCCAGTAACGAAAAGAGCGATGTCGGATCTTCTGTAGAGACGAGCGGCGGTGGCGCAGTTGCGTCCAGCGAGAGCGATATCCGCACGTTTCTGCAGCAAGCCTCTAAGATTGCTGCCCCTACGGATGGTCGGGCCGGATTGGTGTTTGCCATGGACGCCACCATGAGCCGCCAGCACACGTGGGATGAAGCGCAGCACATCCAAGCGGAGATGTTCGATGCCGTCGATTCCACCGTCTCGCTGGACGTTCAATTGATCTATTTTCGTGGCTTCGGCGAATGTCGCGCTTCCCGTTTTGTCAGCAACGCTGCCGATCTTCGCGATTTGATGACGCAGATCGATTGCCGGGGAGGTCAAACGCAAATTGGTAAAGTGCTCGCTCATACCCGCAAGGAGGCATCGGCTCGCGCCAAAGACCGTTCGGGCAAAACAAAAGTGAGTGCACTTGTGTTTGTAGGCGACGCCATGGAAGAGGATGTTGACAGCCTGTGCGCAAAAGCCGGTGAACTGGGCTTACTGGGGGTTCCGTGTTTTGTGTTCCAAGAAGGCCATGACCCAAATGCCGAGATGGCGTTTCGTGAAATTGCCCGCCTGTCCAAAGGGGCCTTTATGCGGTTTGGACCGGGTTCCGCATCCCGTTTGGCCGAACTTTTGAAAGCTGTGGCCCGTTATGCCGGAGGTGGTCGCCGTGCGCTGGAGGCCAGTGGTAGCCGTGAAGCGCGTCTCTTACTGGAGCAGATGCAGTGAGCCTGTTTCTCGGTCTACTGGTCGCACTGATCGCGATCCTTCTGATTTTTCTCGCCGTACCGGCGGCAGCGCTGGCCAGCATGTTGCGCACGGCTTTTCCCGTTGGGCTTATGGCACTTGGGGCGGGGCTTATGTTTGCCCGCCAAGGGGCGCTCGGTTCTATTGCCCTGTTTGCTGGTCTTGCACTTTGGCGCAGGACGCGTGGTGTTGGCACGTTTGGCGGCTCTGGCCGGGGAAGGCGGCAAAGGGGTGGCCAGCCATCTGTTTCCAGTGTGCGTTCAGCCGCGCTGGAAATGGAGTTGGATCACAATACGGGTGATATGGATGGCATGATTTTGGTCGGTCAGTTCGAAGGGCAACCGCTCTCCACGATGGAGCAGCCTGACCTTATGACGCTTCGCACCGAGGTCAGCGAAGACCCCGACTCGATTGCATTGTTAGACGCGTATCTTGACCGCCGGTTTCCCACTTGGCGTGAAGACGGAGAGTTCGATGCCGGTGCGGGGCAGGGTGGAGCGTCGAGCTCTGGACCCATGGGCGAACAGGAGGCCTATGAGGTGCTGGGGCTTGCTTCGGGCGCCAGCGAGGCCGACATCAGAAAAGCCCACCGCAGGCTCATGAAGAACGCTCACCCCGACAGCGGGGGCTCCACGTTTCTTGCTGCCAAAATCAACGAGGCTAAGGACGTTCTTCTCAAAAGCCATTCCTAAGGTCCTTTACTAAATACTGGGTGACCTGAGTTTGGTTTGGGCGTTCGGCGTGGCCTTGTGACCCCGCCAAACGGTTTGTTTGTTTGGTGTGCTCTAGCTTTTCAAAGCGATGCACTTGATGCGGCGCTTTTTAAGCGCGTTGCACGCTCGTCTCGCCTGGCGTTTTGAAGCAAAGCCGGTATAGCGGGCGCGGTAGAGCGTCGTTCCGTTCTTGTTGACGGTTGGTACGTGCAATGAGCGACCGCGCAGGATTGATTGGTTTGCTAGCTGCACTGAATTCAGCATTTTCAGCGCTTTGGCCTTCGAATCGGTTGCCGCGATTTGCACATGCCAGCCGCGGGCGGGCTTGGGATTGGTGCTGGCCTGCGGCCGCGTGATCAGTTCAACAGCCTTGATGGAGGCCGTTGTTTTTTGATCTGCGCTGAACGCCATTAGGTTGGAGCGCGTTACGGGGCGCGCCTGCGGCTTGGGGCGGTTTTTGGCCGCCATCTTGCGCAAGGCGCTGCGAACGGATGCGATTTCAGCTTTGGATACTCTTGCAGAGGCGGTTGCTGCGTGCGCAATGGCGATACGATTTGCGATCCGATCCTTCGTTTTTGGCGAGAAGGCTGGCTTGGGAGCCACTTTGATCTGCTTGATCGCCTTGGCGACTTTGCGTGGGGTCAGCTTCTTATTGGCTGTTTTGCGCGCGGTTTTTGTCCGGGAAGATGTTGCCCGGGCGATCAGAAGCTTCTTCTTACCGCGTGATGCCTTGGGAAGCGTGCGGCGGATCAGCGATGTCATATGTGCGTTGCGCCTGCCGCCCGTCCGACCGCCCATGACAACCGCGACGATGGAGCGACCGCCGGTGCGAACC
>JBCBYZ010000173.1:0-4925 GCA_039815595.1 Pseudomonadota bacterium
AAATGCTGATCGACCGTGCGCAACTGCTTACGCTCACCGCGCCGGAAATGACTGTGCTGGTGGGTGGTATGCGTGTCCTAGACACCAATGCGGACAGCACTTCGCACGGTGTGTTCACGAATACACCCGGCACGCTGACCAATGACTTTTTCGTTAATCTGGTCAGCCGGGACACCGTTTGGACCCGCAAGGAACAATCCGATCTGGTCTACGAGGCCCATGACCGCAAGTCCGGTGACTTGGTCTGGACTGGCACACGATTCGATCTGGTGTTCGGTTCACACTCGCAATTGCGGGCGCTGGCCGAGGTTTATGCCTCCGACGATGCGAAAGAGAAGTTTGTGAAAGACTTCATCGCGGCTTGGACCAAGGTGATGAACCTTGACCGGTTCGACATCGCTTAAGCGTCAACAGACTAACTTGTGCCGCGATCATCTTTTGAGTGGCGGCACAGCTGATCTCAATGAAGAAGGCGCGCCAACATGATTGGCGCGCCTTTTTTCGTCGGTTTTTGGGTGCTGCATTGCGATCTTGTTACGCGAAGAAAATACGCTCACGGTTTTTAGTGACGTTTTTCGTTGCGTTGCGGGTGTCGACGACGACAGCGCAATTGTCGACCAGCATGTCCCAGTCAACCGAAGCATGATCGGCGCAGATCAGCGCGATATCGAATTCTGAAACTGTTTCTTTTGAGAGCGGAACGGAATCCATCGGGCCGACGCCATGTTCGTCCAAATGTTCAATCATGGGGTCATGGTAACTTACCAGAGACTTGCGGGCCTCTAAGGCCTTGATGATTGGTATCGCAGGGCTCTCGCGGGCATCGTCCACATTGGCCTTGTAGGCCACGCCGATAATCAGCACTTTTGCGCCGCGCATGCCGCGCGCGTGAACCGTATCGATTGCGTGCGCCGTCTTTTCCACAATGTAGTCAACCATTTGGTTGTTGATGTTGCCCGCGTGCTCGATGAATGTAGACGACCGGCCGTACTCGCGGGCTTTCCAGGTCAGATAGAACGGGTCCACCGGTATGCAGTGGCCACCCCAGCCTGGGCCGGGATAGAAAGCCATAAAACCAAACGGCTTGGTTTCTGCGGCTTTCACCACTTCCCACATGTTAATACCCATGGAATCAAACACCATTTTCAACTCGTTGACCAAACCGATATTGACGCCGCGAAACGTGTTTTCGAAGATTTTGACGGCTTCCGCAACGCGGGTAGAGGAAACCGGCACCACGTTTTCGATGAAGCGTGAATAGGTTTGGACGGCGAGTTGGGTCGACTGCGGGTTCACACCGCCGACCACTTTTGGGATCGTCTTCGTATTGTATTTGTGTTACCGGGGTCTTCACGTTCCGGGGAGTATGCGAGGTAGAAATCTTCTCCGCATTTCAAACCGGTCGCTTCCAGAAGCGGCATCAGCAATTCTTCTGTCGTGCCGGGATAGGTCGTGCTTTCCAGCACAATTAACTGACCTTTGCGCAAGTGTTTCGCGATGGTTTTGGCCGCTTCCTCTACATAGAGAAGGTCCGGCTCACGGTTGCGGCTGATCGGTGTGGGCACGCAAATGAGGATCGCATCGCATTCCACCAAGCGCGAAAAGTCGCTGGTGGCCGAGAACGTATCCTGTTCGGTCGCCTTCGCGATAACGCTGTCGGGGATCGTCTTTAAGTAGCTGCGACCCTCGGTCAGATCGCAAACCCGATCTTCGATCACATCAAAACCGATGGTTGGAATGTTCATGCCACTGGTCGTCAGCATCAATGGAACGCCGACATAACCCAGCCCGAGCACGCCTATGGTCTCCACTTTTGGGAGTGCGATGGCCGCCTTTGCGCCATCGGTCTCGTAGTTTGAGACCAAGCCTTCTTCAAAACCTGAAACCGCGTCCGCCACAGTATTTTTCCAAACTCTTAAATGGTGCCATGTGCAGGCTCAATCGCGCAGCCGTTTGAGGGCCATGTGGCTGCGCGCGCTGGCTTATGGCCTTAAGGTGCAACTATATGCAACCAACCTCACGTTGCGTTACCGGGCCGTTCGTGTGTGTTCCTTTCGGGGCTTGGACCAAGACGTGCACAAAGGTTTTGGCAGCCCACAGGTGCGGCATTGCTGCTTGCGCTTACCTAACGCAAACCGTATCACCAACGCGCCGAGGCGGGTGAGATGCGCAGGAAGTCCTGAGCGCGCATACGGTTGTACATACCCTTTGCCGCCCATCCTGATCTGCGAGAATTTTAGATGAAGTTTCTAGTTACCGGCGTTGCCGGGTTCATCGGTTATCACACCACTTTGAAACTCTTGAAACGCGGTACGCCGGTGGTCGGCATCGACATGGTGAACGATTACTATGACGTTGCCCTGAAAGAAGCGCGACTTGCCAACCTGCACGCATTGTCAAAAGAGCTGGACGTCGAGTTCACGCTGCTTCGCGAAAACATCGCCAACGCGGATGCGCTGAACGCCTGCTTTGAAGCGCACAAGCCGAGCCGTGTGATCAATTTGGCAGCGCAGGCAGGCGTCCGTTACAGCCTGGAAAACCCCCATGCGTATGTGGAATCCAATGTGGTTGGATTTACCAACCTGCTTGAAGCGTGCCGCCACCACGAGGTGGAGCACCTGACCTACGCTTCCACCTCCAGCGTGTATGGCGCGAATAAGAATATGCCGTTTTCGGAGCACAACGGCGTTGACCACCCGCTGCAGTTTTATGCCGCCACCAAGCGCGCCAACGAGTTGATGGCGCACTCCTACAGTCATCTGTTCGGCATCCCCACAACCGGGCTGCGCTTCTTCACGGTGTATGGCCCTTGGGGTCGCCCGGATATGGCGCTGTTCCTGTTCACCAAAAATATCATCGAAGGCAAACCCATCACGGTGTTCAACTACGGCAATCACACCCGTGATTTCACCTTTGTAGAAGATATTGTTGAAGGCGTTGTGCGCGTTGCCGATCAACCGGCCACACCCAATCCGGATTGGGACGGGGAAAACCCTGACCCCTGCACATCATCTGCGCCGTACCGGGTTTACAACATCGGCAACAATGCACCTGTGAAACTGATGGACTACGTGGCCGCTGTTGAGACCGCTTTGGATAAAAAAGCGGAAATTGAATACCTGCCCATGCAATTGGGGGATGTTCCAAATACGTTTGCCGATGTGTCGGAACTTCAAAAAGCGGTCAACTACACGCCGCCAACCGGTGTGGAAAAGGGTGTGAAGGCTTTCGTGGACTGGTATCGCCTCTATTACAAAGTCTAGCGCTGGCTGCCAGAACGTTTGGACGGATAAAGCATGTCTCGTATTGTCATTGTCGCAAGCGCTACGCCTTCACTGGTCTTGTTTCGCGGTGAGTTGATCAAAAGTCTGGTTCAGGACGGTCACTCGGTTACGGCTCTTGCGCCATTTGAAACCGATGAGTGGACGCAGAAGGTGGAAGCGCTTGGCGTTCGGTTTGTGCCCGTTGCGATTAAGAATGCCGGGCTAAACCCGTTTCGAGAACTAGCCTCTTTGTTGGCATTTGTTCGCACAGCGCGCAGTCTCAAGCCCGAAATCGTTTTGGCCTACACGATCAAACCGATCCTGTTTTCCGGCTTCAGTCTGTTGTTCAACCGGAGCACGCGATTTGTTGCGCTGATCACCGGCCTTGGCCTCGCATTCAACACGTCCACACTGAAGGGAAAGTTGATCCGACTATGCGCAGGAACGTTGTACCGGATTGCTCTTTGTCGCGCGGACAAAGCCGTTTTTCAAAACAAAGACAATCTGCAGGTTTTCTTGGACAATCGTTTGGTGGCCGAGAGGAAGACGGCGGTCGTCGACGGGTCTGGCATTGATTGTGACGCCTATACCAACACACCCGTGCCCATCGAGCCGGTCTCGTTTTTGCTGGTGGCGCGGCTGCTGCACGCTAAAGGTGTGGGGGAATACATCAAGGCGGCGCAGATGGTGAAGCAGGACTATCCCGACGCCCGCTTCGATCTGCTTGGACCGACCGTGGACAACCCGGACGGGGTCTCGCTCGAAGACCTTGCCGACATGGACCCAACCGGAGCGGTGACTTATCACGGCCAGTCTTACGATACCGTGCCCTATTACCGGCGCACGTCGGTGTATGCTCTACCATCGTACCACGAAGGCATTCCGCGCACGGTGTTGGAAGCTATGTCCGTTGGTCGTCCGATACTCACCACCAATGCCACCGGGTGCCGTGAAACGGTGAAGGATGGGGTCAACGGGTTTCAGGTGCCTGTTAGAGACGCTGATGCGTTGGCGGATAAGATGCGGTGGTTCATTGAGCATTCACAGCAGCTCCAAACCATGGGAAATGCCAGCCGTGCGTTGGCGCTTAACCGGTTTGACATCAAGATCATCAACTCGAAAATGCGCGCATTTCTGTCGGGCGACGAAGCCAGCTAGCCGCTTCAATTGCAAAAGCCCGAAAGAGTATTTATCCACAGCCCCATGATGCTCCGGCACCCTTGATCAGCTCTGGTGCTTGTTCAAGGACGCGCGTGCGATGGAAACGACCCCCAATCTGAAACTGCCCTACATTGTGCCATCCCAGGCGCAAAAACACGTAACGCACAACGAGGCTATTCGTCGGCTCGACGCGTTTGTTCATGTGTCGGCAGTGTCCCGCTCCTTCACCCCGCCGCCCGAAGCCCCGGGCGAAGGAGAGCGCTACATTGTGGCAGTTGGCGGCGAGGGAACGTGGGCGCAGCAAGACCAAGCTTTGGCCGCTTGGCAGGATGATGCTTGGGCTTTTTACCCGCCGCAGCCTGGATGGATGTGTTGGCTGGCAGACGAAGCCAAACATGTCTTATGGGACGGCACCGCCTGGATTGATGCTGTGGATCTGAGTGATGCGCTGAGCTCTCTCAGCCAACTGGGCGTGAACGCGAGCGCGGACGCGACCAACCG
>JBCBYZ010000100.1:0-12327 GCA_039815595.1 Pseudomonadota bacterium
AGAGCAATACGGACCGCCTCCCGGCGGAAATCGTCTGTGTGGCCATGTGCCATAATTGTTCTCCTTGATGGATCAATTCCAATTCAAGGACACGGAACAAAACCGTGACAAGTCCAGATCGAATTGGCGTCGTCGATGAGAACCGGATTGGTGAAGCCGAACTGCGTAATGCTGTCCGCTATCTGTCTGACCTGCTGGTTGGAATGCGTGCGGGCATTCGCTTTCCACGGCTTGAGCAAGCCTATCGGTAACGTTTCGATTATGGGTTCATTCATTGCTTGTCTCCAGATCGCGGAACCACTTTTTCCTTCCATATTCGTAAGATACAGAAAACGATTGGTGAATGCAACCTTGTCGGTATAAAAGCGTCAGACTATGTGAACAGCGCGACAGACCATACGACACCACAGGCGCTTCACCACCGTTTCCAATAGGAGGAACTCATGAGCCTGGGAGCACGACTAACAAAACTTCGGTTAGCCCGAAGCCAGTCGCTGCAGGACGTAGCGACGGCTGTTGGCGTATCCAAAGCGCACATCTGGGAATTGGAGAAGGGTCGGGCTGACAACCCATCCATGGCACTCGTTCAACGGTTGTCAGACCACTTCGATGTATCGCTCACCTTCATGGTTGGTGAGGACGTGGAAGCACCGGACGCCGATACCGATCTTCAGCGCATGTTCCGTCAGGCCAAGAACCTGGATGACCGGGAAAGACAGATACTCGATGATATGATGAAGTCCCTACTTGGAACGAAGGCGAAGTAGCCTTGCAGCGATTGGAAGCCGAATTGATCGTTCTCGACCGCATGGAGATCGAAGAGGTCGGCTTCAATCCCGAACGGCTTGCGCAAGCAGTCCACAATCAGCTTGGGCCGCTTTCCGGGCCTGTGCCAGTTAGGGAAATAGCGGCGGCTTTGGACATCGTTCAGATCAGAGATGAACCACTGAACAACTTCGAGGGTGCGCTGCTAATGCCACCTGACCGCAACAGGGGATCTATTCTGGTCAACAATCAGGTTCATCCACGGCGACAGCGTTTCACGATTGCTCATGAACTGGGTCATTATCTCAACCTTGGGCACGACCCACAAAGCTCTGGCAGCTTCGAATGCTCCAGAAATGACATGCGCATCTGGGGCGAGCCCGCAAGCCAGGACAAGCACCAAAGGCAGGAGCTAGAAGCCAACCGCTTCGCGATTGCACTCCTCGCGCCACAACCAAGATTTGTTCCCTCGCTTCGTACGGCACCTGATCTGTCGCACGTCGTGTCTTTGGCCAACACCCTGGACCTCAGCAAGGAAGCGGTGGCCCGTCGATACATCGATCTCAACGACCATTCTGTTGCAATCGCCTTCAGCACAAACAGTCTGTGTCGATATGTAATTCGATCTACATCCTGCCCGGCACTCTGCTTGCGCAACCAGACCAACATGCCGGACCTCCCCTTGCGGGACGACCTCCAAAATCCCACCCCTCTGGATGAAGCCGATCCAAGTGACTGGCTCTATCGGACCGACAACAAGGCCGTGTTCATTCAAACCCTGTGGCAACATGACGGTTATTGCATGACGTTGGTCCTCGTCGAAGAGACAGAAGATTCCGACGAGGACGATGGAATTGAAGATACCTTCGAGCGCTTTGATCGCTTCCGATGACTGGACAAAGCCGGTCTGTTTCTCCGCCTTCTACTCCCTGAACCGGCGAAGTCGTTCCCTGTTCTCCACAGTCGATTTCCCTGTTCACCCAGCGCGGGAAAACGCCGCAAACACGCTGTTAACTGGCGACTTTCGAGCAGCCGCTGACCCAAAAGACCGCAGAAAAATCAGATTTCCCTGTTTATTCCCTGTAAACAAGCGCCAAAATCAGAGACCGGTTCGCTCCAAACTGAACTCACAGCCAAATTGCTTTCAGTCTAAAACTTAAAGAAGTTCCTCTGTTTCCTGAGCAACTTTGAGTTCGTTTGGTGGCTCCGTCTGCTCAACAGACGCGCGATTTAACCATTTTCAGTGGGACCGCCGGCTTCTTTCCAATCGTTGAACCCGCCAACATTGGTGACTTTGGTATAGCCCATGTCTTTGAGTGTTTTTCCAGCCAACGCGGCTTGACCTCCAACACCGCAGACGAGGTAAAGGTCGGCATCCTTGGTCAAGGCAGGGTTGTGGTAAGGCATATCGGCATCGGCGACGAATTCGATAAAGCCGCGCGGAATGCGCAATGCGCCTGCAATCGTACCGCTTTTGGCAATGTCGCCGGAGTCGCGCACGTCGATAAAAACCGCCCCATCTGCCCCGTGTTTGGTGACCGCTTCTTGCGACGGCAGACGGGTGACAACAGCGTTGGCTTCTTCGAGATAGGTGCTGGCAGATTTCATTGGGCTGATCCTGATTTGCGCGTTTGACCGCTTATGTGGTGAGGCGAGATATAGGCTTGAGAAACCCGCCCGCAAGCCAAGGTCGCGAAACACAAGCAACGCCCGCGCTGGCATGCCCGCGCACGATGCGCGAAAGGCATGGACTTGGGGACCAAAGATGTGAAGATGGGCTGGTTGGTTTGCTGAGCGTCACGACGGAAAGTCGCGGCCTGTTTCGGCTACGGCAAGGTGGACGGCCCGGGGCGCGCATGAGGGACGACAGGCATGTATTATGACTACGCGGTGATGTGGGACTGGCTGTCGTTTGCCGTGCGCTGGTTGCACGTCATCACCG
Organism: Pseudomonadota bacterium; assembly: GCA_039815595.1. Lineage (GTDB taxonomy): Bacteria > Pseudomonadota > Alphaproteobacteria > Rhizobiales > Rhizobiaceae > Pseudahrensia. The sequence goes on from JBCBYZ010000100.1 coordinate 2,708, forward strand.
GCATCGCTTGGATTGGCTCATCGTTTTACTTTATTGCGCTTGATCTTGGTCTTCACCGTGACCGCCCTATGCCGCACGGGGCCACGGGCGAAGAATGGCAGGTGCACGGGGGCGGGTTCTATCATGTCCAAAAATACGCGGTCGCGCCGGAGGGCATGCCGGACCATCTGACGTGGTTTAAGTGGGAAGCCTATTCGACGTGGCTTTCAGGCTTCGCCCTGCTGGCCATCGTTTATTACGCCGGTGCCGATCTGTTTTTGATCGACAAGACTGTGGCCGATCTGTCGGTGTGGCAAGCGATTGCAATCTCAATCGGATCGCTCGCGTTTGGGTGGATTATCTACGACCTGCTGTGCAAATCGCGCTTTGACGACGACAATACGCGGTTGATGGTATTGCTGTTTTTTCTGCTGGTGGTGATGGCTTGGGGCTACACGCAGGTGTTTTCCGGACGGGCCGCGTTTTTGCATCTGGGGGCATTCACCGCCACGATAATGTCGGCCAATGTGTTTTTTATCATCATGCCCAACCAGCGCATCGTGGTGGCAGACTTACAGGCGGGGCGCGTGCCGGATGCGAAATACGGCAAGATCGCCAAGCAGCGTTCCACCCACAACAACTATCTGACGCTGCCAGTGTTGTTCCTGATGCTGTCGAACCACTACCCGCTGGCGTTTGCGACCGAGTACAACTGGCTGATCGCGGCGCTGGTGTTTTTGATGGGTGTCACCATTCGCCACTATTTCAACACCATCCACGCCCGCGCCGGAAACCCAACGTGGACATGGATTGCGACGGCGGTTCTGTTTGTATTGGCAGCGTGGCTATCCACCAATCCCAAGCTGGACATGGATGAAGCGAGCGCCGCAACTCTAACACCGCGCCAAGCGGTGTTTGCCGCAGCTCCCGATTTTCAGGACGTGTCTGAGACCGTGTTGGGCCGGTGTTCCATGTGCCACGCGGCGGAACCGATGTGGGAAGGCATCATCGCGCCGCCCAAGGGCGTTGTGCTAGACGAAGACCATCTCATCGCCCGCTATGCCCGCGAAATCTATCTTCAGTCCGGCCGCAGCCACGCCATGCCACCGGGCAATCTGACGGACATGACCGACGATGAACGCCAAGCCATTGTGCGGTGGTACGAACAGGCCGTGCGTCGTTAAAGCCACACCGTCTCGAACACTTTGGGGCATGACCAACGATTGACCGCAAGCGGGATTGATCGGACAAGAGCGCATGCGTTGCCATTGACGGTTTCTCATCTGAAAGGCTCCCCGTGACCTACCCTCGAAACATGATTGGCTACGGACCCACCCCGCCCGCCGTGCAGTGGCCGGGGAACGCCGCCATCGCCGTGCAATTCGTCGTCAATTACGAAGAGGGCGGCGAAAACGCGGTGTTGCACGGGGATGCCGCTTCAGAGGCGTTCTTATCCGAAATAGTCGGTGCTGCGGCTTGGCCCGGTCAGCGCCATTGGAACATGGAATCCATCTACGAATACGGAGCACGGGCGGGGTTTTGGCGGCTGCACCGGCTGTTCACGCAGGCAGGTGTGCCGGTCACTGTCTATGGTGTTGCAACGGCGCTGCGCCGCTCGCCCCATCAGGTGGCCGCGATGCTGGAGGCCGATTGGGAGATCGCATCGCACGGATTGAAATGGATCGAATACAAAGACTTTTCGCGCGAGCAAGAGCGCGCCCATATGGAAGAGGCCATCGCGATTCACGCTGCAGTCACGGGCGCGCGGCCCACGGGCTGGTATACCGGACGGTGCAGCGAGCACACGGTAGATCTGGCAAGCGAGGAAGGTGGCTTCGCCTATGTCTCAGACGCTTATGACGATGATCTGCCTTATTGGCGTCAACATGAGGGGCGCAATCAACTCATCATCCCCTACACGCTGGATTGCAACGACATGCGCTTTGCAACGCCGCAGGGCTTTAACGCAGGAGATCAATTCGAATCCTATCTGCGCGACACGTTTGATACGTTGCGTGCCGAAGGAACCGCCGGTCAGCCCAAGATGATGAATATCGGGCTGCATTGCCGGTTGGTGGGTCGCCCGGGTCGGGTGGCGGCGCTGCGCCGGTTTATCGACTACGCCCAATCTTTTGGTGATGTGTGGTTTGCCCGCCGGATCGATATTGCCCGCCACTGGCAGGAGCACCATTTGCCGGTCGCAACAGGACAGGACCGCCCCAGCATAATGAGCAGGGACGCATTTGTGGAGCGCTATGGCGGTGTGTTTGAACACTCGCTATGGATTGCGGAAGCCGCCCACGCGTTTGGCATAGGACCATCCCATGACAGCGCAGAAGGGTTGCACCATGCGTTGCGGACGAGTTTTCGTCTCGCCAGCGAGCAAGAGCGGCTCGGTGTTCTTCGCGCCCATCCAGACCTTGCTGGCAAGCTGGCTGCGGCCAAACAATTGACTGCCGAGTCCACTGTGGAACAGGCGTCTGCCGGTCTCGACGCGCTGACCGATAAGGAGCGGTCAGTGTTTACCGATCTCAACTCACGCTACACGGAACGGTTTGGCTTTCCATTCATCATCGCGGTGAAAGGGCTGACCAAGGCGGACATTCTCACGGCGTTTCAACAGCGCATCGGTCACGACCGGGCGACGGAATTTGCCACCGCCTGCGAACAGGTGGAACGCATCGCGCTTTTGCGCCTCAAGGATATGCTGACGTGACTTCAACACCCCAAACCAAGCACACCTATCACACACCCAAAGGCGGTCTGCCGCCCCAAACCAACCTGCTCACCGATCGCGCGGTCTTCACCGAAGCCTATGCGGTGATCCCAGGTGAGACGATGACCGATATCGTCACCAGCGCCCTACCGTTTTGGGCCCACAGCCGCGCATGGATTTTGGCACGCCCACTGTCCGGATTTGCCGAGACGTTTTCACACTACTTGATGGACGTCCAACCCGGTGGCGGGAGCGATCGGCCAGACACGGATACGGGTGTCGAAACTGCGCTGTTCGTTGTCGGGGGCACAGCCACGCTGACGGTGAATGGAGACACGCATCTGCTGATGCCCGGCGGCTATGCCTACATTCCACCCGGTGCCCTATGGACGCTGTGGAACTTGCACAGCAGCAATTTACAGTTCCATTTCATCCGCAAACGCTATGCCGCCGTGGACGGATTGGACACGCCTCCCGTGCTCGTCGCCAGCGATGATGCCGTGGCTCCCACGCCGATGCCGGACACCGATGGCGCGTGGTCCACAACCCGTTTCGTAGACCTGGCAGACATGCGCCACGACATGCACATCACCATCGTCACAATGCAACCGGGGGCCTGCATTCCCTTCCCGGAAACCCATGTGATGGAACACGGCCTTTTCGTGCTGCAAGGCAAGGGCGTCTACAAACTCAACCGCGATTGGGTGGAAGTCGAAGCAGGAGACTTCATGTGGCTGCGCGCCTTCTGCCCCCAAGCCTGCACCGCAGGCGGACCGGAGCCGTTCCGGTATTTGCTATATAAAGACGTGAACCGGCATGTTGGGGTTTAATGCGGATTCAGGCACAGCTTCCGCCCAACGTTTTGCGTGCATCTACCATCGGTAAGAGTACGCGGTTTGGATTTTCAGGATCGCCGAGAGAACGAAACCCCAAATTGGCGTAGAACTGTTGGCGTCTAAGGAACTGCTCGTCTTCAAGCACGTCCAGCACGATGGCAGCGGCACCCAAGCTTTGCGAAAGCGCGACGCAGCGCTTGATTGCGTCCACAACCAACGCGGTGCCCAAGCCCTGACCTTGCATGTCCTTTCGAACCGCAACCGCCCGAACATAAATAACCGGACTGTCTGGCAAACGAGCCTTTTGCCACTTGTTTGGACCAAGACTTGCGCGAACGGCCATTGCACCCAGCGTGTAGTAACCCAGCACAGTGGCGCGGCCCTCTAAGGTGGCAACATAGGCCGCGACCATTCCGGCTTTGATTTGATCGGATAGAGACGACTTCAGGAAGTTGTCCATCGGGCCGTGACCGGACGAAAAACCGGTGCGGTCATGACGCTCTTTGTCAAATTTGGAAACGACAAACGGGGGAGATGGCGTTGGGACATCAGTCGCCATCCTTGAGCAAACCTTTGGTGGCCAACTCAGCACGTGCCAAACCCGGTATCGATCTGCCTTGCGCTTCGGTTGCGGTCTTAAACGCCGCGTAGGCTTCTGGCGGCAACAAGGACATCGCCATGCGCTGCTCTACATCGCGTGCGCGCAAAAGAGCCGCTTGGCGAATGAAATCTGCCTCCTGAAGGCCGGTAGCCGCTGCAGCAGCCTTAATGCGCTCTTCGTCGGCTTTGTGCATTCGCAATTCCTTGCGAGCTTCCATTTTGCCTTTCGCCGGTGGGACAGTCTCAAAAGAAAACATTATCGATCTCCTTATGCCTTTACGTACGGTATTGCGCCGTACAAATTAAGACGTCCATCGCGGCTCACCTGTACGCTCAATACCCAGTCATCTCCAAATAGCCTTTCCCCGGATGGCTGCCTTGTATGGCCACCGGGCCCTCCCAATAGGGGAAGCTTAGGGGCATCCAAGCTTTGCCGTTGACGGCCTTTATGGTGATGTCCAGCATTCGCTCAGGCATTTTAATGCGCCAATGGGTGGGGACGGCGCGACCGGCGACTGCGGTTTTGCCGATGGGTTCGAAACTGACCGCGCCGTCGCCATAGGGCGTTGTGGTGCCATCCGGTTCGATCCATGTGGCGGAGGTGAAGTCGCCGCCTTCGGTTTGGCGCACGCGGAAACCCATCATTTTTCCGCCGTCTGCAAAGTGGAGCGAGACCCAATCCCAACCCTGTTGGTTGTTGGAGAGCGGCTGTGAAGACCATTCACGGTCCAGCCAGGCTGTGCCGGTGACGGCGACCGGACCGGAGGGCAAGTTGAGCGTGCCGGAGACCGTGTAGAACGGTTGAGAATAGTAGTAACTCGCCTGTCCTTCGGGGGACTTGACCGAAAAACCCTGTTTGCCGTGGAACACCAAGGGGCCTTGGGCATCGAGGTTGAGCGTGTAGGAAAATTCCGGCGCGGTGGCGCGGACGGTCATGGCGCTGTAGGCGTCCATTCCTGGCTGGGCGGTTGAGGTGAGCGACCAGTCATCAATCCACGCTTCAAACGGCTCGGTTGCGCTATTGCGCACCCCGGCTTGTCCGGTGCCGCCGCGGGCGAAACGCTCCGCCGCAAAGTGGCTATCGGGTGTGGTGAGCCCGGCATGGGCCATCCATGTTTGACCATCTTTCCAACCCGTTAATTGCACCGCGTCTTTGTTAGGCGGGCGCATGGCGGAGCGAAACAGGGTCCACTGCACACCATAGGTTTTGCCGTCCGCACCTTGCAGATTGGCCGTGAGATACCACCACTCGATGCGGTAATCTGGATGGGCACCATGATCGCGCGGGAACACGAGGGGTTTGTCAGGGGCGGGCTTCTCAAACCCATCTGCTGTAGTTCCTAAACCCGCAAAGCCTTGTGCGCTTGCCGTTGTATTTACGACCGATAGAGGGGCAAGCATGAACGCCAGACAGACCAGCAAGCAGATACAAAACCGAATTCGAAGGTGTATATATGTCATCCCTCACCTCTCATGGGTGAACACCTGTACCAGTCTGGCAGGCGGTGTGCGGGCCAATCGAAGAGCCGGCAGCAAGGCGGCGAGAGCCGCGGCCACCAGCGCAATGCCGCCGAGGCGCAGCCACTCCACCGGGAACCACGCCATTGGCAAGCGCCACCCGAAGGCTGCTACATTGACCACCGCCAACAGTAACCATGCCAAAGCCAGGCCAACCGGCAGGGCAAGAAACGCGGTGAACAATGCCAGGAGGACCGCACGCGCGATTTCCATCGCTGCGAGTTTGCGGCGGGTCACACCCATGGCCCAGACGGGTGCAAGTTGCGGCTGGCGCATATTGGCAATCGTGACCAGGCTGGTGAAAATCGCGAAGGCCGCGATGCCAAGCGTGAGCACATTGAGGGCGTCTGTGACGGCGAACGTCTGCTCGAACACGCGGATCGAAAACGCCTTCACCACATTTTGCTGCACCACCTGACGCCCGGCAAGATCGTACCTTTCACGCAGATCATCAGCCAGAGCAGCGGCTTGATCATCCGGAAGCACGACCGCAAACCGCTTGCGCTCCAAGTCGGGGAACCAGTCTTCCAGCAAATTCACAGACACCATGGCCTGCGCCAGCGGGTTGCCGTAGTCAGAGTAGATCGCCACCACTGGCAGCGTACTGCCTTGCGGCAGGGCGAGTGTGTCTCCCAGTTGCAGATCCGTGCGACGGTGCAATTGTTCGTTTATCAATACGCCCTTGCCCGCCACCACACGATCCCAAGCGTCTTCCGTGCGGCTGAGCAACGGCCAGTTTTCCCGATAGATCGGGTGATCGGAGACACCGAATATCTGGCCCTTTTGGCCCGCGAGGCGAGCCTCTTCGTTCCAGATTGGCAAAACGGCATCAGCCCGGTCGGTGAGATAGGACCGCATGTCCGCCGCCTGTGCCTGGGTGCTAGCGGTGACATACAGTTGCGCCGATAAGCGCTGGTCCAGCCAGCCGGTGAACGTATCGCGGAAACTGCCAACCATTGTGCTCACACCAATGTTCGCCGCCAGCGCCAGAAGCAACGCCATAAGTGCCAGTGACAGGCCTGGAACCTGCTGGCGGGTGTCCGCCCAAAACCATTGCACAACGACCGAACGGGAAAAGCCCGCGCACACCCGCAAAGCGGTGGCCAGCACAAAAGGCAGAACCAGCGCTGCCGACAGCAGCAGCGCACCCAAAATGATAAAGCCGACAACCAGCCCTTCACCAACAATCAACAAGAGCGCCCCCAAAACGCCCAAGATCATAGCGGCTGCCAGTTGCCAGCGCTGGGTGCTGCCGGAGGCCATGGCCCAAGCCCGGGCGCGGCCACCGTCGAGGATCGACAGGCGAGACGTTTGCCAAAGACTGCCCGCTGCCGCGAGCGCCGTGCCGGCCAGTGCGATGGCCATGCCGCTTGCCCACCATTGCCAGCGCAGTTCCAGCGAGCCAGCGACTTGTGCACCGTATAGCCCGCGCAGAGTGGCCGCCACGTCCGGCAGCAACACGGCGGCGATAGCATAGCCCAACAGAATGCCCAGCGCCCCCGCCACAGTGGCCAGCACCAGCAGTTCGAGCCCGATGGCCAACATCAATGTGGTGTTGGGAACACCCAGCAGACGCAGGGAGCGCACCATGGTGCGTCTTTGCTCGAAGGCCAGACCCACCGCACCGCGCACGATGAACAGCCCAACCGCAAAGGACAAAAATCCAAAGGCTGTGAGGTTTAGGTGGAATGCGCCGGTGAGTTCCGAGATGTCGCTGGACCGTTCCGGCGGCACCAATTCGAGGTTGTCGGCGACAGTTTCCAAGGGTGGGCGCGTATCAATCTGGTCTCCCCGCACCACCAGCACATTCATACTGTCGGGTTTTTTGAGCAGGTCTTGGGCGACGGATATGTCAGTCACGATCACACCGGGGGACACGGTGGTGGACAGCCGCTGCGGCGGCAAATCGGTTTGACTTGCAAGGACGGCAGCGCTGTCAGGATGGACGATCAGCACGCCCGGCGGATTCAAGAATGTGTCGATGCCGAGTGTCTGCTCGCCACCGTCAGTTTGCGCACCCTCATTGGCGGCAGGCGCAATCAACCCGTTCAAGAGGCCCGGCGGCGCGGTTAACGGCTCTATGCCCACCACACGGAAGCGTGTGTTTTCAACTCGCAAGGTGCCTTCCAATTGGGGGGACGTGCGCCAACCGAACCGCTGCAACGCCACGAAAGTTCGCGTGGAGATCATCCCACCGTCTTTGGCAACAATGGTTGCGCGGGAGGACCGTGCCAGCGTCTCATCAGCCCGGTCGTAACTCGCACGCGCTTCAGCATTGATGGCTTGTACGCCGCACCAAAGGCCGGTGGCCAAACCCAGTCCCAATACAAGCGTCAGCAGTTGCCCCGGGTGACGACGCCAATGACTGAGCAGAGCTTTGAGCGACAGAGCGAACACAGTCAGACCTATCCACCCGCTCTGGCAAGCGGCGGAGAAGCGCTTGCGCCAAAGGCAGACGCTTCATCCGTCAATTGTCCACGTGTCAGGTGCACCACGCGATCCATGCGGACGGCCAGCCGGGTCGAGTGCGTAACCATGAGAACGGCGAGGCCCGCGTCTTTTGACAGTTCTAATATCAGATCAATCACCGCATCGCCCGTGGTCTCGTCCAGATTTCCGGTGGGCTCGTCGGCAAGCACGAGGGCGGGTTTTGCCGCCAAGGTTCTGGCAAGTGCGACACGCTGTTGTTGCCCGCCCGACAATTGCTCCGGATAGCGGGCCGTGAAGTCAGACAGGCCCAAACGGTCGATCAGTTCCTGTGCCCAGGCGGCATTGTAACGCTGCGCCAAACGGGCGTGGAAGATGATGTTGTCCATGACGGACAAAGACGGAATGAGATTGAACTGCTGGAACACCACGCCCACGTCGCAGCGCCGGTAGTCCGCCCGTTCCCGCTCGCCAAATTTTGCCAGACTGCGGTTTTGAAACAGGATGTCGCCGCTGTCGAAAGCGTCCAACCCGGCGAGCAGATGCAGAAGCGTACTTTTGCCACTGCCGGATTCGCCCGTGAGAGCCACCCGTTCATGCGCGCCCAATTGAAGGTTGATGCCGCGCAAAACGTCCAAAATGCCTTCCTCGGTGGGATAGGATTTGTGCACGTTTTGAACATCGACCAACATGAGAACTGTTTAGCCAGTTTGAGACCAACGCGCTTGGAAAAAAGTGGGCGGCCCGCTGTGACACATTTTCTTGGCGGTCGTGATGGGCGTGGGGTGCCCACAAGTCCGGCGATGGGCAACCGAATTGTGAACATGGGTTTTGATCGCGATGGTCACCCGTTCAAAATCCCTATAAGGCGCTGCCCATGAGTGATTTATGGGGCGGTCTGGTGGCAGCGTTTTGGCTGGTGGTGACCGCAGACGCACAGTTGATGGAGATTGCGCTGCGCTCACTGCAGGTGAGTGTTACCTCCGTCGTGATAGCTTCCCTTATCGGCATGCCCTTAGGCGCTTGGCTGGCGGTGCGTCGGTTTCGGATGCGGCGGTTCGTGATCGCGTTTTTGAATGCGTTGATGGGCCTGCCACCCGTGGTGGTTGGCTTGGTCGTCTACATTTTGCTGTCGCGTTCCGGGCCGTTCGGGGTTTTGGGCCTGTTGTTTACGCCGACGGCCATGATCATCGCGCAAGTGTTGATTGTAACACCGCTCATTGCGTCCATCGCCCATCAGGCAATGCGCGATCTGTGGGCGCAGTACCATGACCTGCTCATTTCATTGGACGCTACCCGGTGGCAGCGCATTCAGACGCTGGTTGTGGACGGACGGCGCGGCCTCCTCACTGCAGCCTTGGCAGGCTTTGGTCGCGCCATCGGTGAAGTGGGCGCGATTATGATTGTGGGTGGCAATATCGACCAAGCCACGCGGGTGCTGACCACCGCGATTGCTTTGGAAACATCGCGCGGCGACTTTGCCTTGGCACTCGGACTGGGTTTTGTGTTGATCACATTAGCGGTGCTGGTCAGCCTGACTGTGC
>JBCBYZ010000050.1:0-21644 GCA_039815595.1 Pseudomonadota bacterium
GCTCCAAACTGGTGCCCGGCGGCATCAATGCGGAAACCACCAAAACTGACGCCTTAGCCGAGGCTGCAAAACGCCCGAGCCACGGCACGGATGCCCTCATACTTTACGGATCAAACCTCGGAACCACGGAAGACTTTGCCCGCGAAATGGCACGGCTGGCGGATGCAAACGGCTTCGACACCAAGTTTGCGCCGCTGGATGACTACGTCTCGAAGCTTCCCAAAACCGGGTTGGTGGCCATCACTTGCGCATCCTATAACGGCAAACCACCGGACAATGCGGCGCAATTTGTTGAGTGGCTGGAGGGCGCTCCGGATGGCAGCGCCAAGGGCGTGAAATACGTGTTGTTCGGCTGCGGTCACAGCGATTGGGCAGCGACCTTTCAAGCCACGCCACGCATTATCGACCGTGAACTGCAACGCATGGGCGCAACCCGCATCGGCGCGATGGGTGAAGGCGATGCCAAAGACGCCATCGAAGATCAGTTTGCCGAGTGGATTGCGGAGGGCTGGACAGACGTTGCCGATGCGCTTGGCCTAAAAGTGGCCTTGGACGGGGCAGAAAACGCCGCTCCGCTCTATTCTGTGGAAGAAGTTACGACGACAGACACTCACCCCATCGCGGTTCAAACCGGGGCGAAGCCGGGAACGGTTCTGGTCAACCGTGAATTGCAGACTCATCCTAAAGGCACACAAAACCCTCGCTCAACGCGCCATATCGAAATCAAAATGCCGGAAGGCATGAGCTACCGTCCGGGCGATCATCTCAGCGTGGTGCCGGTCAACGACCCTGATCTGGTGCGGCGCGCGGCGGCCCGCTTTGGCTTTGGCCCACAGGCGATCGTCAGCCTCACCAGTTCATCGGAACAACACAGTCAGCTCCCAACCGGCCAACCCATGGCCCTATCCAAACTGTTGGGGGAGTTTGTAGAACTGCAGGCAGTCGCCTCGCGCAAAGACATGGTCGCACTGGCCCGCCACACGGAGTGCCCGAAAACTAAGCCCGAGATTGAGGCGCTGGCAGGCGACAAATACCGCGAGGAAGTGTTCACCAAAAAACGCTCCGCACTGGACATCCTGTTCGCCCATCCAGCCTGCGAATTGCCGCTCGGTGCGTTTTTGGAAATCGTTCCTTCGCTCTCACCGCGCTACTATTCGATTTCGTCCAGTCCCGCGCGCAAGGCTGATGAGTGTTCCATCACGGTGGCCGTGGTCAATGAACCCGCCATTTCCGGCGACGGGCAGTTCAAGGGTGTCTGCTCCAACTATTTGTCCGGCATGGAAGAAGGCGCGCGGCCCAACGTGTCGGTGCGTCTTACCAAGGACGATTTCCACATGCCGGAAGATCCCACCAATCCAGTTATCATGATCGGGCCCGGTACGGGCATCGCCCCTTTTCGTGGTTTCCTACAGGAGCGCGAACACCGGGCCAAGAACGGCATCACCAATGGTGACGCCATGCTGTTCTTCGGCTGCCGCGATCCGAAACTGGATTATATCTACCAAGAAGAGCTGGAAGCCGCGGCCAAGGCCGGTTTGGTAGAGCTGCACACGGCTTTCTCACGCGTCAAAAAAGACAAAGCGTATGTGCAGGACCTTCTGCGCCGTGAAGAAGACCGGGTTTGGGAGTTGATCGAACAAGGTGCCACAATCTTCGTGTGCGGCGATGGCAGCCGGATGGAACCCGACGTGCGGCGCACCCTCTCCTTGCTCTATTCAGAGCGCAAAGACGTCTCCTCCAGCGTCGCGGATGCCTGGATCAACGACATGGAGAAACAGGGCCGATATGCGCTTGATGTTTGGGTGTCTGGATAACGAACCTCAGAACTACCGCCCGGTCACCATCCTCAGTAGCAAAAAGGGCCGACCCTTTCGGACCGGCCCATTTAATCAGTTTGTCTAAAAGCGCTTAGGCAGCTTTTTTGCCGTAAGGCCACACAGTTGCGAGTTGGTCGCGAACCATGGATGTGTTGGAGACAACAACGTCGCGGGTTGCTTCAGCAGCAACCTTAGCGCGCTCGTAATTGGCATTTGCACTTTCGCGGACGTAGTCGCCCTGGATTTTCACAGCTTCGGAAACAGTCTTCGCACCGGCCAGTTTTTCAACGGTGGAGAGAGCGTGATCGACGTTTGCGAAGGTTGCATCAGCAATGCCGCCAAGAACGGAGACATAACCACCGACGAAAGACTTCATGGTGCTTTCCAGACCGGTGTTGAAATTTTCTGTGCCTTCGTGAAGATTTTCGGCGCGCTCTTTTGCAGTGGCTGCAGTGCGCTTGACGAATTCACGGGCGGACGCTGTCATTTTTTCGGTGCCGCGAACGAGTTCTTCGGCTTTGATTGGATCAGCGGCTTTGGTTGTTTTGTTGGTCATGGTCTTGTTTCCATCCTGGTGTAGCTATGGGTTTGGCCCCGCCCGGTATCGGCCCGGGACACCCAATACATAGATCATTTTTTGTGCGCTGCAACATTATTTTCCGTTTACGTAAGAATTTTTCACGTCTAAAGCGATTTATCTCATTATTTCAGTATTTTAAACTGTGAACTTTTTTCATATCGAACCTCTTTCTGTGCCGTTTCGGCGTCATAAAGCCTGATTTAGGCTAGCTTTTGTGCGCTGCACTCTTGCCGTCCACCCATAAAAGCGTAGGAAACAGCAACACATAAAGACGGATGCAATTGGGTTGGCACAACACCTCAGCGAGGCGGAACGCGAAAAGCTGAAAGACTTGGCGCGCATGAAGCGTCGGGCCACGCTGGCGCTCGTCTTTTGCCTCGTTGTTTTGATGGCAGCCAAGGTCTTTGAGGAGGACTATCCCTTCCTCGCCTATGTGGCCGCCATGGCGGAGGCCGCAGCGATTGGCGGTATTGCAGACTGGTACGCTGTGGTTGCTCTGTTCCGACGGCCAATGGGCTTACCCATTCCGCACACGGCCATCATTCCAAACAACCAGCACCGCATCGGCGATAATCTGGGCCGCTTTATAGAGCGCAACTTTTTGGAGCGAGAAACGGTCAACAGCAAACTGCGAGAAATCGATTTTGCCGGTGAAATGGCCGGATGGCTGTCAACGCCAGACAAAGCCAACGAGCTTTCACGTTTTATCGCAAAGCTGGTCCCCCAATTGCTGGAAGCCGTTGACCAGACCGGCATGCGCAGTTTCGCCGCCCAGCGCATCACCAAACAGTTGCAAAAAACCGAAGTCGCCCCCATCGCAGCGCGGGTGCTGGATTCCTTCGTCAATGATGGCCGCCACCAGAAACTGTTGAACGATCTGATATCGGCACTGCACAAGTTCCTCAACGACGAGCGGGCCTTGGAAACGATCCGGCAAAAAGTGCATGAAGAACTGCCCAGCCTTTTCAACTTCTTCCGGGCCGACGCGCTTATTCTACAGCGGCTCGTAAAGGCGGGCAGCGCACTGCTGGACGACGTCAAAAAAGACCCCAAGCACGAGTTGCGCGACGAGTTTGAAAAATTCCTCAAGGACTACGTAAAGCGCATCAAAAAATCCAAGCGCTTCGCCAACCGCACCGAACAGATCAAAACCGACCTTTTGGCCCGTCCTGAAATTGCGGATATCGCAGATCGCCTTTGGAACAGCTTGAAATCCTATCTGCAGGAGGACGTGGCGAAACAAGACTCCGCCACGGTCGAGCGTTTAACAGCAGCCTTTGTGGAGATTGGCGAAACCTTGTCTCAAGAGACGGCGCTGCGCGAAGAGATCAACAGCGAGATGGTGCGCATTCTTGGTTCCTTGATCGAACACCAAAAGAGCGGCGTTGCGCTGTTCATTTCCGATCAGGTGAAGAAATGGGATTTTGACCAACTGACGGTTTTGATCGAAGCCAATATTGGCCGCGACCTGCAGTTTATTCGGTTCAACGGCATGGTGATCGGTGGGCTGGCAGGACTGGTGCTGCACATCATACTGGTCACGCTGGGCTATGCCTGATGGACTGGACCCCTTCCCGTTCAAATGGTTCCGTTTGAGCAAAAGGAGCCGAATCGAAACAAGCTGCTTGAGTTGAATTGCATCAACGGCAATCCCGGTACACACTCACGGCGAAAATGAAACGCGCAGGCTCAACCTGGGTTCGCCCATTCTTGGTTCAGTTAGTCTCGACACGCGCAAAACGGAGGAATGCCCCATGGCTGACGATAAATCCGGCAACATGTTCGACATGTTTCAAAAATTTGGTGAGAGCCTGAAACTGCCTACGCCTGAAGTTGACGCGATGGTGGAGCATCAGCGCAAGAACATCCAAGCGTTTCAAGATGCCATGCAGGCCACATCGTCTGGCACGCAGGAATTTATGAGCAAGCAGCGCGAGCAGTTGGAATCAGCCCTGGCGGACGTTACCCAGATGTTTCAGACGTTCAATCCGACCGAACCTTCCAAAATGGCGTCGGATCAGATGGAATTTGCCAAAAAGTCCTTTGAGACCGCGATCAAGAACACCACGGAGCTTGGCGAAATCGCCCGCGACACCGGAACGGAAAGCTTCAACATCCTGCGCAAGCGCATGGAAGACAGCATGGCTGAAATCCGTGAGAGCATGGAGAAAAAAGGCTAGAAGTCTGATTGGGCGGCAGACAGCCACGGCTGCGCGCCCTACCCTCTAGACCTGTGACCTCTCGAGTTGTGGCCTCTCGAATTATGGTAAGACCAGCTACCCCAACAACTGACCAAGCTGTGTTGCTTTGATTGCGCCGATCAGTCCAGCCCTCCCCCTTGCGGGGAGGCTGGCCCGAGAAGCGGGTCGGCTTGGGGGGCGCAGCGCTATAGCGTGACCGTGGTCGGCAATCCCAAGCCTACGCAGGCTCAACTTCCGGGAAGATCAACCCACGAAGGCCCTTGCGCTCAAACGGGTTCCAAGCGCCCTCTCCCTGCGAAAGGCGGTCGGCGACTGCGAATACCGCCGCCGGATGGTGACCCAGGCCACAATGGCTGGCGCGCACATGGATGTTTTCCGTGTGGGGCAAGTCCTGTTCGACGCAGTTTTGCCAAGCGCAGATACCGTCTGTCTTGCTGAAAATAGCCGTCGTGGGAACCGTTGGTGGTTGCGCAATCGCTCCACCCATATGGCGGTCGCGATCATCGACCTTGTGGCCGCTGGTGAACTGGTAGACTTTCCAAGCATTGGTTGCGCGGGGGTCACCGTTAAACGGGCTGCCCATGGAAACCACTTGGCGCACTTTATTGGGCATCATCTTGGCCAGTTGGCGCGCATATATGCCGCCAAGGCTCCAACCAACCAATGACACTTTGCGACCGTGCTCCTCGTAAAGCTCGTTCACGCGGTCGATCAGTCCTTCTTCAACGCCTGGCAGCGGCCCGTAGTTGCGCCCCATGTCCCAGCCGTAAACTGGATAACCCAAGGCAGACAGAAGCGTGCGCAGCGCAATGGTGGAATTATCTGTGGTGATCAGACCTGGCAACACCAACACCGGTTGGCCGTCACCACGAGGACACGATGCCAACAGTAGCGGCAAAGCAGCAGCAAATGATGCGAGTTCGGGCAGTGCCCGCAGTTCCATAAGCAACAGTGCTTTGCTCGGCGCGGCGGAAACCGCGCCCGATACAGCTTCAGTCATAAACAGTCCTCCAAGGCTTGCCCTTTACTGGCTCTCCACTCCTCTTTTTGGGAGCTTTGCCTGAGCAAAAGACACGCAGAATCGATGCGGCCCTATCCCTCAACAGACCTGCGAACCCAATGGAAACCATGGGTGCGGCGTTCTGTCAAACAGTGTCAAATGGGAGAGACAAGAAAACGTGTCCATTTAAGGCACGCATGGGGTTGCGTCGGACGCTTAAGCAATTGCCGGATAAAAAATGATGGCCACCCCAAAAAGACCAAGCGCAACCCGCGCCAGTGCTCCTGTTGCTCCGATCAATCCAAACGAAATGCAAGCGAGACCAAGCCCTATCTGCACGAAAGCCAACAGGGCAGCCATGGGCGTATCACCAAGCGAAATGATCGCTGGATGAGCGATCATGGCAAGCGGAATGATGTAAAGCCCCACCCCGAGCGCCATGGCTGTAAGTGCAACCTTCAGCCAGTTTTCACCAATCATGCCGGCCGCAATAAACACAGCTCCGCAGACGGGCGGTGTGATAGTGGACAGAAGCGCGAACCAAAACACAAACAAGTGCGCCTGTAGCGGATCCAACCCAAGTTGAATCAGCGCTGGGCCAGCGACGGAGACGCAGATGACATAGGCCGCCGTCGTGGGCACCTCCATACCGAGCACCAAGCAGGCCAGTGCGGTGAGCAAGAGAGACGGCCACAACAGACCGCCTGAGCCGGATAGAATGAGCGAAGTGATTTTCACCCCCAAACCGGTAATCGACAGCACACCAATGATGATCGAGGCACACAAAATAATCGATGCGATCATCGACACCTGACGGGCCGCATTCAAAAACGCCGATTCGATGCGCTGCAGCGTGCGGGGCCAATTTACGCGACCGTCGGCATGGAAGAACAACATCACAAAGCCGGTCAAGATCGCCATGCAGGCCGCATATTGCGGTGTATAGCCCGCGCCAAACATGCCCCACATCAAAACAGCAAACGGAATGGCAAAGAAGGCAGACGTGATCAAAACATCCCGCCCGCTGGGACGCTGATCCTCGGACAGACCAGCCAGGTCGTGATGGCCCGCATAGGCGTTGATACCGATCCACACTGCAAAAAAATACAGGATCGCAGGGAGCAGCGCTGCCGCCATGATTGCGGTGTAGGGTGTGCCGGTGAGTTCCACCATCACAAAGGCGCCTGCCCCCATCAGTGGCGGCATAATCTGCCCTCCCGATGAGGCTACAGCTTCCACTGCCCCCGCCAGACGTTTTGGATAGCCAAGCTTTGTCATGGCGGGCAGCGTGATCGCACCGGTGGAGGCAACGTTGGCGGAAGCTGAACCGGAAATGGAGCCGAACAATGCCGAGGAAATCACGGAGACCTTGGCCGCACCGCCTTTGAGACGTCCGGCGGCGGCAGAGGCCACATTCATGAAGCCCTGCCCGGCCTCGCCGGCGTTGAGCACAGCCCCAAAAATCACGAAGATCGCCACCACCCCGACAGAAACACCCGCAAGACTGCCCCAGATACCACCCTCGGCAATGGTCAGCGTTCCGAAATAACTGGTGAGCGGCGTGCCCGAATGGCCAAACTCGCCAGGGATGTGCTGACCATAGAGCCCGTATAGGAGCGCGATGAAAGCAACGCAGGGCAGAGGCCAGCCGATGGTCCGGCGTGCTGCTTCCAGCACCACCAGCAGTAAGACAACAGCGACGACGATCTGGAACGAGCCTTCCAAACTGCCATATTGATCGCCAAGCGCATCGTGTTGAACCGCAATCCACACACAGGCAGCCACTCCTGCGGCGCAAAGCACCACGCCGCTCACACGCGTCCAGAGTCCGCCCGGCGCAAACAAAAATATCCATGGCAGCGCCAACGCGAGGTGCAGCGGGCGGCTGACGAGATTGGGCACAAGACCGGAAAAGATCAGTGCAAGATGAAACGTGACCAGCAAAACCGCGCACACCACCATGGCGATGCGCACGAGAGGCGTCACCGGTTCATCACCTGATGCAAAACCCGAAACAGGGGCAGAGGCGGAAGAAGGGATCATATCAGCGGCCCTGCAGGTCAGTTCGTATTGGCCCGGTGTTCTCGGGCCACAAAAAAAGTCCCGGCGATCTTACCAATCACCGGGACCCTGAACGTCAGACTGTCCCTACTGCTGTGCGGCGGACAGATCGAAACCCGCTTCCTTATAGTAGCGCACGGCACCGGGGTGGAATTTGCCCGTAACGTTGGCCATCAAACCCTTGTTCACACCGTTCCACCATGGCGCACCAGCGGCCATGGTATCCTTGCCCTCCCAAAAGGTTTTGGTGAGCTGGTAAGCGACTTCATCGGTCATCGCAGTGGTTGTGAAAGCGGCAACGGGAAGCGATGTCGTCGTGATATCGGCTTCCTGACCGGTGTAAGTGCCTTGGGGGATGACCAGCTTCGCGCGCTTGGACTGCGCGATCTGATCATCGTTCAATGAGATCACATTCACGCCCGTAGATGCGGCCGCTTCAATCACGTTGGGCGCGGGCCAGGAACCGGCGGTTACAAAGCCATCAATCTGACCGTTTTTCAGCGCAGGCACAGCGTTGGACAATTCCACCTCGGCCAAAGTTACTTTGCCTTCAAGACCAAAGAGCTTGAGGTATTTTTCGCCTTCACGGGCACCGAAAGAACCTTTGCCTAATAGGATGGTCTTACCTTCCATACCGGCAAAATCGGTCACGCCGCTTTTCGATGACATGACGAAATGCATGGTCAAAGACGGGATCGGAAACAGGGCACGGATCGTGTCGAATTTGGGATCACCCTTGTCCTTAAACATCGCCTTGCCGCCCTGTGCGAGGCTGACCAGAACGGGCGGCGTGGTGAACACATAGTCCGCACCGCGAGCTTTCACTTCCATCACGTTTTGGACGGAGCCTTGGCTTTCCTCCACTGTGACGATCATTTCACCGTTCGTGCCAGCCTTCATGGCTTCAGAAATCTGAACGCCCATCTGGTAATAGGATGACGTGGATTTGGCCGATTTATAGGTGATGCGCGTGTCGGCGAAGCTGGTGCTCGCCACAAGCGACAAACACAGGCCAAGCCCGATGGTTGCTGTTTTTAAGGTCAAAATCTCTCTCCCTAAGATGCTTAAGTCTGT
Organism: Pseudomonadota bacterium; assembly: GCA_039815595.1. Taxonomy (GTDB): domain Bacteria; phylum Pseudomonadota; class Alphaproteobacteria; order Rhizobiales; family Rhizobiaceae; genus Pseudahrensia. Next base: position 8,734 of record JBCBYZ010000050.1, read on the forward strand.
ACACCGGTTTGTATAGGTAACTCACCACCCAGCGACGGGTTTTACGTGGCACGCCACAGCACGCAAGACAATTGTCGCTGACTCACTTTGGCTTGTCCGCTCCGGTTCTCTTTGAAGCTGTTTTGGTCGCTGGACGCTTGGAAGACTGACGGCGGCTTACAGCAGTTTTGGGGCGGTCGGTGCCCTGCTCGGTCTTCGCTGATGCAGCCGGTTTTGGCTTGGCCGGGGATTTGGGGGCAGCGGATTTGGCTGCGGGTTTAGCTGCGGGTTTTGCAGCGGCTTTTTTCGGTTCACTTGTTTCCGGCGCTCCGTCTACAGCCTTATCGGCCGGCAATGCAGCCCGTTTCAACTCCTCAAAAGAGGCCACCAGATAATCGGCAAAGTGATCGACGTCCGGCATAGCAACCGCACCGGCTGTCACGCCAAAATCCAGTTTATCGATGTAACTCTGCACCGTGATATTGAGACCCACCCCGTGAATGGGGATCGACACGGGGTAAAGCGATGTCACTTTCGCGCCTGCACAATACATCGGGAAAGGCGGACCGGCGGTGTTTGAAATGGTTAGGTTTACGGCACTGGGCAGCACATCGGCCAATTTGGTTTGGCCGTAAAGTTCCATCAAGCCGGGCAGAACCAAGGGCGCACCCACCATGGTGAAATCCTGTGGAGCGGCGTCTTTCACGCTGCCGGCCACATCCTTGGTCTGGCCCGACTCACGTTGGATCACCTGCAGGCGCTTGAGCGGGTCACCATAGTTTGTCGCCAGCGGGCAGTTCATTCCGAAAACTTGATTGTTGAGGTCTTTGTTCCCACTCGCCCGCAGGGAAATGGGAACAAACGCAACCAGCGGCGCGTCTGGCAATTTGTGCTTTTCCGACAAATACGCCCGCAACGCACCGCCGCATATGGCCATGACGATGTCATTGATTTTCGCCCCCGTAGCCTTTGAGATCAGCTTGGCATCCATTAAGGATACAGAGCGCGCCGCGAAAGTTCGTTCAGCAGTGATGGTGCGGTTAAACGGTGTCTTGGGTGCAAGCAAAGATACAAGCCCAACCGAGCCCGGGTTCTTGATTGCAGAGGCCGCAAGGTCGGCCATTTGCGCCATTGTTTTTGGCACCGCTTCCGCAAACTTCAATTGTTGCCGCACCACATTGGTGGCCATGTCGTGCATGCCCAGGATCGCCCGTTCCGGCACGGTGGGTTTGCGCTCAGCCACGCGCGGCTTTGGCGGCTCCACTTCGCGGGGCACCGGGCCGAGATCGTACAGTGCTTGCGTGATCACCATGCCCGCACCGCCATCAATGGCTGCGTGGTGCACTTTTGAATACAGCGCCACGCGACCGTCTTCCAAACCTTCAATGACCATGAACTGCCAGAGTGGCTTCTTACGATCGAGGCGCACCGCATGCATGTCAGCAATGACAGATTGCAACTGATCAAAAGTGCCCGGAGCGGGGAGCCGCATCCCTTGGATGTGATAGTCGAGGTCTAAATCCCCCGCATCCACCCATCCTGGGTGGTCAAGCTGCATGACGCTACGGGCCAGTTTCTTGTTGAAGATCGGTATGAGGTGAACTCGCCCGGCAAAGAAACTTTTGAAGTGGGCGTGGAACGAGCCTTCAAACCCCTCCGGCAACTCATAAAGCGTCAGACCCGCGACGTGCATGGGCGTCGCTTCGGACTCCATGTACAGAAATGTAGCGTCAATTCCACTGAGCTGTTTCACCGGCCCTCTCCCCATAGTTCTGCCCGACCTTGGGCACGCCAAAAGCGCCATTTGGTATTGCGCAGGGCACTTTGACGGCCCCGAACATTGACGATTTGCGCCCGTGGCACAATGCGCTGCCCATTTTTGAGCACGGATCGACCCAAAAAGGCCCCAAACCGCAAGCGCTCGTTTGCCGGTGCGTTACCGTGACTTGCAGATTGTATCCTGCGACCAATTGGGCTTTAGTCTAATGAGACGAAGCGTTTTGGGAGGAACGTTATGAAGAAGCACTGGATTGCAAATTATCCAGCCGGGGTTCCGGAAACAGTCGACATCGCTCAATACGGCTCGCTTGTCGATCTGCTGGAGGAGAGTTTCCAAAAATACCGCAATGACAAAGCCTATGTCCTGATGGACAAGGCGATGACTTACGGCGAGTTGGATCAAAAATCAGCCGCCATGGCAGCTTATCTGCAAGGTCTCGGCCTGCAGCAGGGCGACCGCGTGGCGATCATGATGCCCAACGTGCTGCAATATCCCGTCGCGTTGGCTGGAATTTTGCGGGCAGGGTTGATCGCTGTGAACGTGAACCCGCTCTACACGCCGCGCGAGCTGCACCACCAACTCAACGATTCCGGCGCCAAAGCCATCATCATCCTGGAAAATTTCGCGGCTACCTTGCAGGAAGTGGTTAAGGACACACGCATCGAGCATACGATCATTGCCAACATCGGCGAAATGCTTGGGGCTCTCAAAGGTACGCTGGTCAACTTCGTGGTGCGTAAGGTCAAAAAAGGCGTCCCAGCCTATTCCTTGCCCGATGCGATACCCTTCAAACGGGCCTTGGCAGCGGGCGCCGGTATGCGGCTCAACAAGCCCACAATCCAGTCCAGCGACGTTGCGGTATTGCAATACACTGGCGGTACGACCGGCGTGTCCAAAGGGGCAACGCTGTTGCACTCCACCATAATTGCCAACCTTTTGATATCCGAAGCTTGGATGAAACCGGGGCTAGAGCGCAAACCAACACAGGGCCAACTCACCTTCATTTGCGCGCTGCCGCTCTACCACGTGTTTGCCTTCATCACCTGCAGCCTGTTGTCCATGCGGACCGGAGGAGTGAACATCCTGATCCCCAATCCACGCGACCTTGACGGCACCATCAAAGAGATCAGCAAATACAAGTTCCATGTCTTCCCGGCGGTGAACACGCTGTTTAACGGCCTCAACAACCATCCTGAATTTGCGAAACTGGACTTCTCCCAACTGCGCATCGCCAACGGTGGCGGCATGGCCGTTCAAGAGGCGGTGGCCAAACGCTGGTTGGAAATCACCGGATGCCCCATTTGCGAGGGTTACGGCCTGTCAGAAACCTCTTCCGGAGTGACCTGTAATCCGACGGACTCCGATGCGTTCTCCGGCACAATCGGCCTGCCCATGCCCAATGTGGAGATCCGCATCCTGGACGATGACGGCAACGATGTGCCTATGGGTGAACCGGGCGAAATTGCCATCAAAGGCCCACAGGTTATGGATGGTTATTGGCAACGCCCGGACGAGACCGCCAAGGTGATGACGCCTGACGGTTATTTTAAGTCCGGTGATGTCGGCGTGATGAACCCGGATGGCTACACCAAGATTGTGGACCGCAAGAAGGACATGATCCTCGTTTCCGGCTTCAACGTCTATCCAAACGAGATCGAAGGCGTTGCAGCCAACCACCCGGGCGTATTGGAGACGGCCGTGGTGGGCGTGCCCGACAAAGCGTCCGGCGAAGCCGTGATGTTGTTTGCGATCCGCAACGATGACAGCTTAACCGAAGCGGATTTGCGCACCTTCTGCGGCGAAAACCTGACCGGCTATAAGAAACCCAAATATGTTGAGTTTCGCGATGATTTACCCCGCACCAATGTGGGCAAAATTCTGCGTCGAGAGTTGCGCGATGAGGCAATCCGCAACATGAACGCCTAAAGCGGATTGCTGCCTGCATACCGTTATTCCAAGACCTTTAGAAAGCTAAGAGCGCACATTATGAGCCCGATCGACCAAACCACTGACCTGACCTTTGACACGATGCCCGCCAAAGTGGGCGAAGCCTTAGGCACCTCGGACTGGGTGGACATGACGCAAGATCGGGTCAATCAGTTTGCGGAGTGCACAAAGGACCACCAGTGGATCCACACCGACCCCGAACGCGCAAAGCGCGAAAGCCCGTTTGGCGGGCCCGTGGCGCATGGATATCTCACACTATCGCTGCTGGCCGGTCTTTCCAGTGAAATGGACATCGTGCCGAAGGGCGCTGCAGCGGTAATCAATTACGGTCTCGACAAGGTGCGGTTTCTGGCGCCTGTGCCCGTGGGCGCACGGGTGCGGTTGCACATGAAACTCATGTCCTGGGAGCAAACGCCCAAAGGCCCTTTCATGATGAAAACCGAAAACACCGTCGAAATTGAGGGCAGCGACAAACCGGCCCTGATCGCGGAAAATATCGGCTTGGTCGTTCCACCGGCCCCTTCAAAAGACGCTTAGGAGCGCCATTATGCCAGCCAAAAAAAGCTCAAACAGCGCCAAAGACGAAGCCGCTGAAAAACCCGCCAAGCCCAGCGACTTTCTCGAAGGCGCGGTAGAAACAACACTCGCGCTGAACCCGCTGGTGGCTTTGCGCGGACAAGATGTCTTTGCAGCCGGTGCCAGCGTCGCAAGAGCCATCGCCACACAGCCTCAGACCTTCGCACGGCAATGGATGTCGCTGGCGACTGACATGATGAGCGTCATGTCCGGCCAGTCCGATATAGCGCCCGAGCCGCGCGATCGCCGTTTTGCCGACCCCGCATGGAAAGAAAACGGCGTCTCCAAAGCGCTAATGCAAAGCTACTTCGCGTGGTCCAAAGCCGTTATGAACACGGTGAAAGAACTGGACCTGCCGGACCGTGATGCCGCTCGCGCCAAACTGATTGCGTCGCTCTATGTGGACGCCATGGCCCCGTCCAACGCGCTGGCCACCAACCCGACCGCGATGAAAACGCTGTTTGAATCCAAAGGCCAAAGCGCCGTCAAAGGCGTGAAAAATTTCTTCGATGACATGGTCAAGAATGGCGGCTTGCCGTCCTCGGTCGATACGTCAAAATTTGAAGTTGGCAAAAACCTCGCCAACACACCCGGCCATGTGGTGTTCAAAAACGATGTGTTGGAACTGATCCACTACACCGCCACCACGGACGAAGTGCAGCAGCGGCCCCTGCTGATCGTGCCGCCACAGATCAACAAATACTACTCCGTCGATATGGCGCCGGAAAAAAGCATGATCCGCTTTCTGTTGGCCAACGGCATCCAGCCCTACTGCGTGAGCTGGCGCAATCCAACCGCAAAACACAAGGAATGGGATCTCCAAACCTATGTGGAAGCGCTGGATGAAGCTGCAGACGCAGCCATCGCAATCACTGGCTCGGACAGCGTCAACATCATGGGCTCGTGCTCCGGCGGCATCACGCTGGCCAGCTATGCCGGTTGGCTGGCTGCGCAAGACAAAAGCCACAAGATCAATCAGGTCATCCTGGCCGTCTGCGTGCTCGACACGATGGCGGCCAATGACAACGAGTTTTCAGCCCTCGTATCACCGGAAACCGTCATGGCCGCCAAACAGGCATCGCAAATACGCGGTGTCTTGGACGGCCAAGACCTGGCCAAGATGTTTGCCTGGATGCGCCCGAATGATTTGATCTGGAACTACTGGGTCAACAATTACCTGCTCGGCAACCAACCACCCGCCTTTGACGTGCTCTACTGGAACGCCGACACGACCCGCCTTCCCGCCGGGCTGCACGGCGATTTTCTAGATATGATTTTCACCAACCCGTTCCTCAATCCCGGACGGATGTCGATTGGCGGAAACCCCATCGATATGACCAAGGTGAAGCACGACGCCTATGTGATCGCGGGAACGACCGACCACATAACACCATGGAAAGCAGTCTACGAAACCGCACGCCTGTTTGGCGGCAAGACGGAATTTGTCTTGTCTAACTCTGGCCATCTGCAAAGCCTGCTCAACCCGCCCGGCAACCCAAAGGCGTGGTACATGAAGGGCAAGGCGACACAGGACGATGCCGACAGTTGGTCGCAAAAAGCCAAGAAACACGAAGGGTCGTGGTGGCTGGATTGGGCCGATCTGCTCAAACGCACCTCCGGCGACACCGTGCCCGCGCCAAAGTCACCCGGCAACAAAGACTATCCCACGCTTGGAGCCGCCCCAGGCACCTATATTTTCGAGGACTGAACAAACGCTGCTGCGCCCCCGGCACAACAACAAACAGACGCGACAAAGCCGACCGCAGGTTGGCGCAAAGGAATAAAGCATGGCGCAAGCAGCCGTATTGGAAGGTGCTCCCAACGGGGCCCACAGCATAAGCGACGATATCGATATTCGGATGATTGATGTGGACGGGCAAATGCTGCGCGTCGCCATCAAAGACGGCCCGGACACGTCTCCACCCCTGCTGATGTTTAACGGCATAGGCGCGAATCTGGAACTGGCATTTCCGTTTCTCGAGTGTCTGAAGGGGCGCAAGGGCATCATTTTTGATGTGCCGGGCATTGGCGGTTCACCTTTGCCGCCGCTGCCCTATCGCCCCGGCACGTTGGCCCGCTGGGCCAAACGCCTGTGTGATATCCTGGGTCATGAAGAGGTAGATGTATCCGGCGTCTCTTGGGGTGGCGGCATGGCGCAGCAATTCGTGCACCAGTATCCCAGCCTGACCCGCAAACTGGTTCTGTGCGCAACATCCGCCGGTTGGATCATGCAGCCGGGGAAGCCCAACGTTTTATCAAAAATGGCCAGCCCAAAGCGCTATACGGAACCGGGCTACATGCGAGCCATCGCAGCAGAAATCTACGGCGGCGCATTCCGCAAAGACCCGAAGCTGATCTCGCAACATGCCGCCGCGATGAAGGCCACTTCAAACGCGGGCTATTCCATGCAATTGCTCGCCATGGTGGGTTGGACCAGTGTTGGCTGGTTGTGGCGTTTTCGCCAGCCCACACTGATCATCTCCGGCACGGATGATCCACTGATCCCGGTCAACAATGCCCGTCTGCTGAACACGCTTATTCCCAAAGCTCGTTTGGAACTGGTTGATGATGGCCACCTTTTCATGGTCACCGATCCGGTGAACACCGCTCAAATGGTCGAAGCATTTTTAGATGAGGAGTAGTGTGTTGAAGCGGGGCATCTGATCAACACAGTCCATGACGAAACTCTGACCTCACCCACCACATCACGAAAAAGCGACAATCCGCCTGCGTCTTGGCTGTCGACACGCTTTCCCCACCGCGCCATGCTTCTTTCATGGCCCGCCTCCACACGCTCTTTGTAGCCGTCTGCATCGCAAGCATTTTCGCCCTCACACCGCGCGACTCTGCGCATGCTGCCGATGTTGAGGTGGACGTGCAGCTTCTGTTGGCCGTCGATGTCTCCCGCTCCATGTCGGCGCGCGAGTTGGAAATCCAGCGGCGCGGCTACGCGGAAGCCTTGGTCAGCGAACAGGTTCTAAGGGCCATCCGCTCCGGCCTCCTGGGCCGGGTGGCACTGGCTTATGTCGAATGGGCAGGCCCCCGCTCCCAGCGCATAATCGTGGATTGGACACTGGTGAGCACACCTGCCGATGCCCAGGCATTTGCCAGCAAAATCTCAGCCAATTTCAATCCAGCCATGAGGCGCACCTCCATCTCAGGCGCCTTGCGCTACGGAACGGCCTTCTTTCAGGACAATGGTTTCACGTCTAACCGGCGCGTGATCGATATCTCGGGCGACGGACCCAACAATCAGGGCTTTCCCGTATTGCAAGCCCGTCAAAAAGCTTTGGACGAAGGTTTCGTGATCAACGGTCTGCCGCTCATGACCCGGGAGGGACTGGGTGCCCGCTTCGCGATAGACAATTTAGATGACTATTACCGTGACTGCGTGATTGGCGGTCCCGGCTCGTTTGTCATTCCTGTTTTAGAGTGGACCCAGTTTCCGGAAGCTGTGCGCCAAAAACTGGTCTTGGAATTGGCGGGCACAACGCCGGATGAAAGCACCGTCCCCGTTCTAAAGACGAAAAGCCGCCCACCCGCTGATTGCATGATCGGTGAAAAAATCTGGATGCAATTCAGAGACCGGTTCTTGGAACCGTAGGTGCGACTGCGCCTTACCTTGGCAGCCCTATACCAGCTTAATGCCCGCCAACAGGCCCATGTGATCAGCCAGCACACTGTTAGAAGACATGACCGGCACTCCCAGCTTCTCTTCCAGTGGCGTCAGCACGTCCAGTGCCTTGAGATTGGTGCACGACAGGAACAAGCCGTCGAAGTCGCTTGACCGATCCTCGCACAGCGCTGTGGCAGCGGCCACGATGGAGGCCTCGTCTATGCGAGCCACTTTGGCTTCTTCTGATTCATTGAAGGACCCAAATAGCGGAGTTTCGATCCCGACTTCAGAAAGGCGCGCACGCAAGGCTGCACTGACATCTTCAATATACGGGGACAGCAAAGCCAAGCGGGTAATGCCGCGCATTTTACAAGCCGCTATAAGCGCGGAAAGCGGCTCGGTGACGGCGGGGACGGCATGGCTCTCTGGCCGCCCTTCCCGCACCAGTGCTGCCACACGGTCTGGCCCGATCACGGACGAACCCGACGTGCATCCGTAGCCCACCACATCAAGCGCAAGAGACTGCGGAAACAGGCTAACCGCCGTCGGTAGGGTCTGCGCCATCTCCACCAGCGTATCTGCGGTCACCTCCAACCCGCTCGGCACGCGGGAGATATAGAGATCGCAGACACGCGGTGAAAAAAGCCGCCGGAAATCCTGTTCGATGGTTTCGTCGCTTTGCAGCACGATGAGTCCGATTGCCGGCAAACGTTTTGCCTCAGGCATGACCGTGTAAGAAAAAGTCTCCATCACGCAGTCTCCAGTCGCGGCAACTCCGGGCCGATGGGTTTGGTGAGCCATTCAGCACCGCTTTCAGTTACCACGATGTTTTCCTCATGCACGATCATGAACCCATTTTGCGTTTCGACGACGGGCTCCAGCGTGAGCACCATGCCAGCTTCAAGCACCGTCTCGTCCTGCGCCATAAGGCTTGGCCATTCCGTCAGTTGCAGGCCCAGTCCGTGCCCCATACGCCCGGCGGAAACTGTGCCTGATCCCCCGGTGCACACCGCGTCCATAGCGTGGAACACATCGCAAGCCCGTACGCCCGGTCGGGATGCTTGGAACCCAGCCTTGGCAGCTTCAACCGATTTCGCGTGTGCGCTGGCCACAAGATCAGACGGTGCGCCGACGCTGTAATTGCGGTCGAAATCGCAAAAATAGCCCCCCTTGACCAAGCCGGTATCCAGCATCAGCAGATCGCCCTTGGCCAAAGGCCTGTCGGTCGCCGGTGAAATTACATCGGCGACCCCATGCTGCCCGGCGGCCCCGGCGAGGTACGGCACCCAATCCGCCCCTTCTTCCAGACACAGCATCTGAAAACGGCGGAACACCTCATCCAGCGGTGTCCCCTCACGGGCTATTTCGTGAACCCGTGCAAAGGCCCGCTCACCAATGCGGCAAACAGTCCGGATAGCCTCAATTTCAGCAACCGATTTCACCATGCGCAAGCGGCGAGTAATCCCTACGTCATCACCGAAACGCACCTTGGGCAAACTGGCTTTCAGAGCAGCAAAATCATCCAACGGCACGCGCATATGGGTTTCTGCACCGGATGGAATGCCAACCCGCGCGACACGCAACTGTTTCAAGGTGTCGGCCAAAAGCGAAACGCCATCGTCGATGAGATCAGGCGACGACCATGTGCGAATATCCCGCACAACACTGCGCGCCATAAGCACTTCGCCAATGGCTGGGATCACCGCCACCGGTTCCCCCGAGGCGGGCAAAATCAGATACCACGGACGGGCTGGGCTTTCCCAAAACCGGGTGAGGAAGCCCGCAAAGTAAGTGAACTCGCTGGGCGTGGTAAGCAGCAGGGCATCGACACCGGCATCAGCCATCAGGGATTGCGCTTTGGTGAACCGCTGCCGGTAATCAGCTTCGGTGAACCCGTTCATGCCGGTTCACCGCTGCCCTCGCTGATGATAGCGAGCACAGTCGAGCCGTCGTCCAGTCCAAGTGCATCCCGCAAAGAAGGCCGCAACAGGGCCGCAACACCCGCGCAACCCGATGGCGAGGTGCTGATGCCGTGATCGTCCAACACAGAAACCGCATCCGCAGCCTGTTCCTCGGACACGGTGACGAACGCATCCGCATCCCGCATCAGGCCGTTGAGGGCGATCAAGGACGGCTCTTTACAGTCGAGACGTCCCATGGCCGAAACGGGACCCGCTGTCACAACCGCATGTCCCACACGCACACTTTCCATCAGAGCCGGCGCCGCCTCCGGTTCGACAACAATGATCTTGGGACCATCACCCCACGCCGCACGAGCTTTTGCAGCGAAGCCGGCCGCCATGCCACCAACACCGGCTTGAAGGAAAATGTGCGTGGGTGGAGCGGGCATCTGGTGCGCGCACTCCTCCGCCATGACCGTGTAACCTTCCATCAAAATGTGGGGCAGATCGGTGTATCCATCCCACGATGAATCGGACAGCAAGATCATGTTTTCCGCGTCTGAAGCCACTGCTGCCGCTTGCATGCTGGCCTCGTACTCTGCCCCTTCGCGGCGCACCTCAGCACCCTTCTCGCGCAGTCGCTGTGCAAAGTCTTCGGGCACTGTTTCAGCCAGATAGATGACGGCACGCGCACCGAAGACCCGCGCACCGGCAGCCACACTCATCCCGTGATTGCCCGCGCTTGCCGTTACATAAGTACGGCCCTCCAGCGCTTGGCTCATATCCGTAGCACCGCTCTCCTGAGCATGCCGCGCCATCACATAGGCAGCACCGAGAGCCTTGAAGCTGCCCAACCCCATGCGCGGTCGTTCGTCTTTAAGATAGACCGCACCAATGCCGGCTCTCTCCGCCAGGCTGTCAGCGGCGGTCAGGGGCGTAACACCGTGTGCAGGACAATGCTGCAATAGGGTGAGCGGACGAGCCGCATCGGCAGAAGGATATGGCACAGCATCAAGGCCCGCAGCCGCTACAGCTTCGGGCTTGTGAGAACTGCGATACGGATTAAAAAGAGGGTCCACAAACAGCGTCCAAAGTGTCGAAAACTGCGCTGACTAGGCCACAGCCATTTGCACTGCACAAGTGTGCGGGCATTCAACGGAAAATCCGGTCGCCCTGCTCCTTGATCACCTGTTTGGCTTTGGTGACAGCATACTCTGCGCATTGGTCGGCGGAGGGAAACATGTCGGCCCGGATAAGCTTGTGCTCCTTCACGTCGCCATCCATCTCTTTGCTGATGGTCGCACCAAGACGAAACTGACCACCCTCAGGAATAGGCTGCGGCAGGATCATGAACCCTTCATGTTCGACAGGCTCATGGGCAGGCGCAGACGGCTCGTCGCCGCCACCGAAGAGTTTTTTAAAAAAGGACAAAACGCTTATTCCTCAAACACCGCAGACATCGTCCAGCCAACCCCTCCAGTGCTAACCGCTTTGGGACACAGCAAGCAAGGCTCATCACGCTGTCATCGAACGCGCCGCGGCATGAAAAGCCTCTGCTTGTGTTGTCGGGTGCGCCTCTCACGATCTGTGATAGGGTATTGCCATTGCCAGCCAAAGCATCCGAACTGGACCGCAACCAAAACCTGGAGCGCTAACCCATGCCCGCCTCATGGCCTGATCTGAACCATGCCCGCATTGGCGAAACCGTTAAAAGCCTGCACATGTGGACGCAGATTGTCGGCAAGTTCCGCACCGCCCAAACGCCTTGGATCAACCACTCTTGGCAAGTGCCACTTTACGTCAACGCACGGGGTTTCACGACCTCGCTCGTACCCGGTCAGGCCGAAGGCTTTGAAGTTCAGTTCGATTTCATCGATCACCTTCTTTCAGTGACTTGTACCGCCGGCGGGCGGGCGGGAAACGATGATGCTGGAAAATCAGTCAGTGGCTGACTTTCACCACCGTTTTAGCACTATGCTGGCCGCCGTTAGCGCCCCGACAACCTTTCACGGCAGTCCTAACGAGGTGCCTGACCCAGTACCTTTTTCAGAGCAAACAACGTTAGGAGTATATAATACTGATGCCGCTCAGGCCTTGTTTAGGGCGTTGGTGAACACTGACCGAGTGTTCAACCGCTTTCGGTCCGGGTTTTTGGGGAAAGTCTCCCCCGTTCATTTTTTCTGGGGCAGTTTCGACTTGGCGGTCACTCGTTTTTCGGGTCGCGAAGCACCACTGCATCCCGGTGGCATACCCGCCCTGCCTGACCCGATCACGCGCGAGGCCTATTCTCACGAGGTTTCTTCAGCAGGCTTCTGGCCAGGCGGCGACAGTTTTCCAGAAGCGATTTTCTACTCATACGCCTATCCCACCCCAGACGGCTTTAGCGCCATGAAAGTGAAGCCGGAGGGGGCTAGGTTCGACAAGGAGCTGGGTGAATTCGTGCTCCCGTATTCCGTGGTTCAAACCGCGGATGACGCAGATGCTGTTCTTATGGAGTTTCTTGAGACAACCTATCGCGCAGCTGCCGATCTGGCAAAGTGGGATGCGGATGCGCTGGAGTGTGAAACAGGAGCTCCGCGCAAGGTGCGCCCGATCCATGCTGGATGAAGCTGGCCGCCTTGGGTGCAACCATCTTCCGCGCCCGGCTCCAACCACCCTGCAAAACGGGGCCCGAAGGCCCCGCCAAACAAACTAACTGTCCAAGAAACTCCGCAGTTTCCTGCTCCGGCTTGGGTGCTTCAACTTCCGCAGCGCCTTCGCCTCGATTTGACGGATGCGTTCGCGCGTGACGCTGAACTGCTGGCCGACCTCTTCGAGCGTGTGGTCGGTGTTCATGCCGATGCCAAAGCGCATGCGCAGCACCCGTTCCTCACGCGGGGTGAGTGAGGCAAGCACGCGGGTGGTGGTTTCACGCAGATTGGACTGGATGGCCGCATCAATGGGCAAAATTGCATTCTTGTCCTCGATGAAGTCTCCCAGATGCGAGTCTTCATCATCACCAATCGGTGTTTCAAGCGAGATCGGCTCTTTCGCGATTTTCAGCACCTTGCGCACTTTTTCGAGCGGCATGGCGAGTTTTTCGGCGAGCTCTTCCGGAGTCGGCTCACGGCCA
>JBCBYZ010000171.1:0-5066 GCA_039815595.1 Pseudomonadota bacterium
CCGAGGCAGAAGACGGCACACGGCTTTATGCCTCACATACAGTCTGGGCGTCCGAAGACGCGTTTCGCGCGTGGACACGGTCCGACGCCTTCCGCGCCGCGCACAAGGATGCAGGCAGCACGGCCAAACTGCATCAGGGCGCGCCCAAGTTCGAAGGGTTCTCGGTCATTCAGGAAATCGCGGCGGATTAAGCTTCGGCGTCCAAGCCTGATGCACTGACCCTAATCACAGGACCCCGGCATCAGATGGGGATCATCTACACCCGGCAACACCATTGCCAGCAAAGCCGCACAGGCCGAGATCGGGGAACTGTGCACATCCGGATGCTGACCCCGTTGCGTGATCAGAATTGACTGCGCGGGGCCATGACCCGCAACAGCGGCACGTTGCAGATATTGCATGCCCACTATCTGAGCGTGGCCGTCACATCCGTCATCAATCAACTGCTGGCCCAGGAATGTCATGGCCCCCACATCACCCTTGTCGGCCAGCCGCTGCACCGGGTAATCGGCCACCCCATTGCAGGATAAAGGCTCCGTGTCCCCCACTGGCGGCATAACAACGGCCGCGACCACAAAAACGGCCGCCAACATAGCAAACAGGGCGGTCAGATAACGGCGCATAGCCAGCTCCTTTCGCGCAACGGGGCAATGTGCGTTTGCATGTTCACCCTCCCCGGATCGGCATGTTGAACGATCGCTGCGCGCCCGGTGGTGGCGGTGGAAACGGGGCAGCGCGCTGGATCATCTGGATGGCTGCCCGATCTAACTCGGCCGAGCCCGAGCTGCGCCGGATCGACACCGCACTCAGACCGCCATTGGAGGCGATGCGGAACGTGACAACGGCAGGCGCGCCTACGTCCCTAATCCTGGGTCTGCGTACGCGCTGGATGCGCCGCACGACCTGCCCGGGATAATTGGACACAGCGGCGTTACCCGCGTTGGCTGATTGCTGACTTCCTGTCGCGCGCTGTGATGCTGCCGCATTTGCCGCGCCGTCTGTTTGCCCTGCCCTTGCGTTGGTTTGCGCTTGGTTGCCGCGGGGCGCAGGCGTGGCCTGTTCAGTGCGCGTTACGCTGCGCGGGGTGGGCGGCGGATCGTCGAGCTTGTTCCGTTCTTCAAAGGCGCGGCTGCGCACCTTGGGACGCAAGGATTGCGTGACTTCCAACTGGTCCGGTTCATCCGCCGTCAGTGTCTCGGGCTGTGCCGCCGGGTCAAGCGGTGTCGGAGCAATCGATGTCACAGCGCTCAGCGTTTCAGTTTGCGATGTGGCCGTAGCGAATGGCACTCTATCCGTTGCGGTCACGGTTGGGGCTGTGGCTTGCAGGGTGGGTGTGGGCACCGGTTCGGCGTCCGGAACGGCTACGATGGTCGTTTGTGGACCAGATTGCTCAACCGCGTCCTCCGATGTCGCGGCGGTCACCGCAGCCTCTGGCTGCGGTTGATCAGGTGTCGTGTCGACCGGCGTTTGAATGATGGCTGTTTCAGGCTCTGGGCGGGGTGTTTCTGTGGTCGCTTCGGTCTCGGCCACAGTCTCCTCGGGCGGCACATCCGCAGCCGTGTCTTCTACTTCAAGCAGTTCCATCACGTCTTTGGTCTCAAGCGCGGTCAAAGTGCCCTCGGACAGGTCTGCAAAGGCGTCGCCAAGGGATGCCTGTGTTGCTCCAGCCTGCCCGCCCGCAATTTCAATATCGTCTGTCAGGTCGAGGCGCATGATGCCCGTAAGGTGAAGCGCAGCGGCGATGGCCAGCGCGACCGCCGCAATCCAGCGCGACGCCGCAATCATTCCAGCCCCCGCTCGGTTACGATAATCACTTTCTCTGCCCCTGCCCTGCGCAGATTTCGACCCAACATGACCAGTTGCTCCGCAGGCAGTTCCCGATCCGGCACAATTCGCACCTCGACCAACGCCTCAGGCTCAAGGCTGGCGGCATAAAACGCGGCGTCTGGCTGGTCGGTGCCGCGATAGCTCAACCGCCCATCAGAATGTACCACCAGCGCGTCCGGCGGCGGGCGACCGTCCAGATCATCCGTGTTGACCAGCGCGAGGCCCCGATCCAGTGGAGGCGACAAAGTGCCCGCCACCATGAAAAAGACCAGCATAAGAAACACGATGTTGATCAGCGCAATGGTCGGCTCGCGTTTGGGTCTGGCCGCACGCATTCGCATTATGCGGCTCCCAACACAGTGACACGCAAGCCAGGCATGGCACGCAGCACCACAAGCAAATCGGTCAACCGCTGTGCCGTGACGCCGTCGCGCAGACTCACCAGCACAGGCTGGGCCTCACCCTCGGGCACGATGCCGGTCAGGGACGCCTCCAGCGTCTCCATCGCGACTGTCTCTCCGTTCAACGCCAGCACGTCCTCATCTACCTGCAAAAACAGCGGCGGTACGTTTGCGGTCTCAGCCCCCTGCCCTGCCCCGCCAGCCGTCAACTCGACCTCGGAAAACTTGGAAAAGGTCGACGTCAGCATGAAAAACAGCAGCAGAAGAAAAATGACATCGATCAGCGATGTCATCGACAACCGCCGCCGCGCCCGGCGCGCCCGGCGCGCCCTAGCCATGGGCCGGCACCATATCAGTGTCGAGCGCAGACTGTCCCTGCATCCCCGCCGGTGCAACAGCGGTCAGGATCAGCGTATCGGCGATCGCCCGTTCACGCTCCATCCTGCCCTCGAACCACGCCAGCACCAGTGCGGTTGGCATCGCGACGACAAGCCCCACGGCCGTGGTCAACAGTGCCACCCAAATACCTCCGGCCAGGATCGATGGATCCACCTGCGATCCGGCCGCTTGCAGCGACTGAAACGCGTCGATCATGCCCAAAACAGTGCCAAAGAGACCCAGTAATGGCGCCAACTGTGCGACCGAATCCAGATAGCGAAATCCGCGCTCCAGCCGCACAAACCGCTCCTCGGCCATGGCCTGCAATCGCTCCCGGTCCCGCCCTTCAAACGCAGCCTCAACCAGTTGCTTCAGATAACTTCGCGACCGCCCCAGCGCCTCTCGCGCCCCTGCCCGGTCCCCCGAGTCCCAGGCCGCCACAGCAGCGCGCAATGCCTCATGCCGCCCCACATGGGTCGCTGAAAACTGCCAAAGCTTATAGAGCACCACCGTTGCGGTCATAACCGACACCGCTAGAAGGACCATCACCACCGGACCGCCCAAATCAAACACGGCCATCATCTGATCCATTGCTTGATCCATCATCCCAGCACCTCGATCTCGACCCGGCTGGTCGGCACCAGCTCATCCGCACATGCAGCAATTTCAAGATCCGCCGCGTCGCAAGTATGCAGCCCGTTGAACAGCACACGACCCAAATCGCCGCACGCCAGATTCGGCACTGCGAATTGCCGCACCCGCGGGCGACCCACAGGCAAGGCTCCAAAATCAAACAGGGTCAGCCGGTCCACAGCGCCGCCGGCATCAAACAACACCGTTTCAAACACCAGCTTGTCGATGCCGACAGTATGCCCGTTGGTAACCATAAAGGTCAGCGTGCAACTGCCCTCGCCTTCGCTCACAGTGTTCAGCTCAATGGCGACCTTGCCGGCCAGGTCCACCTCTTCAGCTGCGACCCGAAATGGCAACACAGCCATCACAAGAGCCAGCAGACGCGCGCACGTCTTCCCCATCTTCTACTCCCGATACAGATGTGTTTGGGCGTGCCTGGCTTTGGCTGGGGAAGCCTATCGGAGTTAAAAAAGCATGCTTTGGGCGTCAAGACAATACCTGATGAAAACACTATGATACTTAGCCCCAATGTTCAAATCAGGATGTATACGGCAATGCGACTGTTGCTCTGGTGAGAACACCCAAGATTGTCCGATCACCTCAAAAAGCCAAATTGCAAAAAATATCCACAGGATGGCGAACAGGTTGTTTGTTTTTCTTGTTCTGGGCCCACTTCGACACAACAAATGTTGTTAGACGGCCAACCATACACAAGCGCGCTTATCGGTCCCTGCCCCATTCTTTGGGCGCCAAAAACTGGGCCTGTTTCTTCTAAGCGGTTTTTTGTTGAGGTAAATCCGTAAGCTCGCAGAGCGCAACATTCTTGCGGGCACCATCTAACCAAAGTGGCTGCTCGTAACCATCCTCCCAAACATAAAGAAGGCCCACAGTCTTGCCAGTTTCCTTGTCGACGATGCGTCTCGTCGCCCGGGCTTCATCTACGTCGTTTCCCAATATGAAACCTCCCTCTAAGAAATGCTGAGGGCGCGGGTATCCGCCCAGCACAAGAGCGCTGCGGCAAGTCACTACGTCATGGCCACAACTTCACGTTATAGTAGAACTTACTTATATGCCTGACGCACGAAAAACTCCGAAAAATAGCGAAAAAGTACGCAAATAGGACATGTGAGGCTTTGATAATAAACGGGAAATTCTTTGTTGAACCACGACAAAGTACAGACAACTTCAAAGTGCTGTTCGTTCGACTGGCAGCGCAAGGTGCGGGTCGGCCGGTCGACCAGCATGGAGTCGCCGATGGTCCGTGGACACCTGAAACACTGGCCGACGCAATATCGGCGATTGATACCAACAAAGCTGGGATCGATGTGAGAACCGTCCAGGTTTGGTTTCAAGCGAACAACAATGGTATCAGTGATAAAAACATCCATTGGCTGGCTCGCATTTTCGGTTGCAACGATCCGCTTGCGACAAGCCGTTGGCAATCACAGTTAAAAGCCGCAAAGGAACAGCTAGCCGCAGAAAGACGGCAACGCCAACGTATCACCTCAAAGGCAGACTGGGAGGCTCGTGGCCAAGTGCAGGGTCAGAACACTCAGGTGAATGAGTTTCCCAACGAAGTTGAAGCACCATCGAACCAACATGAGCCGGGACACCAAAAAATCAGCCTGGCAGCGCGAGCAGAAAGCCTTTTTCTCAATGGTGCACCTTTTGCGATGGTTATGATGATGTGGGCGTGCGTCGCGATACTGCTCTACATTTGTTATCTTCTCGGTGCACACGATGTGTCATATAGCCCAGTCAAAGATGTGGAGAAACAGGTCGGATTGTTTTGGTCGCCAAACTGGTTCTTGGACAGACTTATCTGGC
>JBCBYZ010000142.1:0-8155 GCA_039815595.1 Pseudomonadota bacterium
ACAATCACGAACGGCCCCATACGAGCCTCGACGGCATGACGCCGATCGAATACGCAACCCGGTCCATTCAGGACCAAAACCGGAACAGAGCTAACTTATAAACGAGGACAATCCGGGGAGCAGGTCACGGGGTGCGCACATTGCGCGTCACAAAACGCGCTATGGCCTCAGGACTTTCCACTCTGGATTATACTCAGGCGAAGTCCATCTTTCCGACAGTGCCACCTTGCGGTCCTGATCCATGGGTATTCAACCAACTTTAATGTTGCTTCAAAAGCAGTTCAGAGAAGTCGGGGTGGGAACGAACTGTCGCCACATCAACTGAAATGATGGTGTCTTTCTAGGGGGCGTCCCTTCGACAGAAAAGAGGGTGGTTTGGCCTATGCGGGTAAGGGCTACGGTAAGGGCCGTCAAAGAACAGTCTTTCAAAGCCTTGTTATTGTTAACTTTACGAAAGTGAAGTGGCGGAGAGACAGGGATTCGAACCCTGGAGACGGTCACCCGCCTACACACTTTCCAGGCGTGCGCCTTCGACCACTCGGCCACCTCTCCGCATTATTTTCACCCGCGCTGTTAGCGAGAGTGGATCGAAGAGAAGCGTATGCTTCTCTTGGGGATTGGTATTTGGCGTAGCCAATACCGGGTCGCCTTCGATCACTCGGTTACCCTTGAGGCTGTTTAACCGCTGTTTGGAAGGCAGCGATTGTTGGCGCGAGCGCCAAGCCTTGCGCGGTATACACGCAAGGGCGCGCGGTTTTCAACCAGCGTTTGGCCGGAAAATTGGTTTGTTTCACCTTGGCCACTCCCATGCGTTAAATAGGCAGTTGGCAGTGTGCATATCTGTCAAATCACGCTGCCACAGTGTGCCGCTTTGCACTTGTAAGGTTGGCCACACCTCCCCATTGTCACGCCAGTTTTAGGGTCGGCCCAAGACCTGCCGCCCGTCTTCCAGTGGTTTGCCACCGGCAGACAATTTCTCCACGTCACAGGACACGCAACGCGCCCATGTTCAGTTTTGTTTTCAAAATTGTTGGCCTGACTATATTAGCTCTGGCACTGGTTTTAGCGGTGCTGGATGTAACGCGTTCGATCACTGCATCGGAGATCGTTCTCACGCCGTTGGCGCAGACCTGGGCGACCATCAGCCCATCAACACTGGACGCATCCCGTCAATTCATCGTCGGGCTTGGCCTGCCCTGGCTCTGGGACCCGCTCGTGCTGACCTTGATGCGCTTGCCCAGTTGGTTGATTTTCTGGCTGGTCTCCATGTTGCTCATGTGGTCCGCCCAGCGCCGCGACAATCCGTACGGCCGGTTCGCGCGCCGCTGACAAGGCCGCGTTTGGCCTCTATATGTGGTGTCGATAGTCCATCCATGAATAGCGAGCCGATATCATGTTTCTTCTTGATCGTCTGACCAGCAAAATGAAGCTGCCAACTGCGTCCACTGCTCTGCCCGGTCGCCCGGATGCCCTGCCCACGGCCGAGACGCACTTCGTCAATGGACGGGACATCAAGGCTTTGCCTGACGGTATGGAAGAGATTTATGTCGGCATGGGCTGTTTTTGGGGTGTGGAGCGGCTATTTTGGGAGCAGCAGGGCGTGTACGTCACCGCCGTCGGGTACCAAGGCGGGATGACGCCCAACGCCACCTATAACGAAGTCTGCACAGGGTTGACCGGACACAATGAAACCGTGCGGATCGTGTACGATCCCAACGAGATCAGCTTGCAACGACTGCTGCAATTATTTTGGGAAACCCACGATCCGACGCAGGGCATGCGGCAGGGCAATGACACTGGCACCCAATACCGGTCCGGCATTTACACAACCACACAGGACCAGATGAAGGCGGCACTCGCAAGCCGGGATGCCTACGGCGCTGCGCTCACCAAAGCTGGCCGTGGCGCGATCACGACAGAAATTATGGACGCGCCCGAGTTTTATTACGCTGAGGATTACCACCAGCAATATTTGGCGAAAAATCCAAATGGCTATTGCAATCTCGGTGGCATTGGAGTCGCTTGCCCCGCGCCACAGACCACACCGCAAGCGGCGGCGCAGCCCGCCGGCTAATGCTGCTTGGCTGAATTCATGATTGCGGGCTTGTTTCGGTGACACTAGATGAGTTCAACCGCTGTTGTGGTTCTCTCCCGGGCACAAACTGCGTGCGTCAATGGGGCGATGCCCATGTATGGAAGGTAGGTGACAAAGTCTTCGCGCTCATCTCTCACTGGGGCGAGAGCGAGGGCGAGGGCGAAGAACAAGAGCTTGGAGACCATACCGGCACTGCCCACGACGACGGCGTACCGTCACACATATCTTTTAAGTGTTCAGATCTCACCTTCGAGATGCTGTGCCAAGAGCGCGGCATCTCTCCCGCACCTTACCTGGGCCGTTACAAATGGGCACAACTCGTGGCTGGCCATCCGCTGACGAATGATGACGTGCAGGCCTACATCAAGGCCAGTTATTATATGGTGGCCGTCAAACTGACGAAAGCGAAACGCAAGGAAATCGGCTTGATTTGATCACGCAAAACCGCCGCGCAGGTGCGCTATTGCTGCACTGGACGGAAGCTGGGAAGAGGAACAGTGGCCCCGGCAAAGATGTCAAAGGCTTCGAACTTTGCAGCTGGCTTTAAGGTCGGCACAAAAGCCTGACCGGCAGCCATTTGCAATGTCGCTGATTTTGCGTCCACCGGCGGGGCGGCTTGCAACACACCAACGCAAGCTCCGGGCAGGTCGGTCAGCACGATTTGACGTTTGGGCTTGCGCTTCACGACCCTCTTTTTGACCTTCGGTTTGGCCGGCTTTGCCACTTTCGGCTTTGGCTTGCGCTTGATCGGATTGAGCAAACGGTGCCAATAGGCCAATTCGCTACCGCACCCATCATTGGCCTTTGGTTTGGCCTGCGGGCGGCAATTGGGCGATCCAGTGGGGCAGCTTAGCCGGATATGCATGTGGTAGTGATGCCCCCAGTAGGGGCGCACCTTGCTAAGCCAGCCGCGGTCTGTGCCTGCTCGTTTGCACAGTTCTCGTTTGATCGTTGGGTGCACGAGGACGCGCTCCACCTCACCGTAGTTGGCCGCTGTCTTTATGATTCCGAAGGTCGCAGCCGTGAAGTGTGATCCAATCCGATTCGGGTCCAAACGGCCATTGGCCCGCCGTTTAAGCACGGAGGTTGCGCTTAGCTGTTCGCGCTCCCGGCGTGTGAGACGTTTGTCCGGCATCGGCGTCAGCCAAATGTCTGCATCAAGACCGATCTGGTGGGATGCGTGACCGGTCAACATCGGCCCGCCACGGGGTTGAGAGATATCGCCCACCAACAACCCGTTCCAACCAACCTTTTGGCCTTCGACGGAGAGTTTCACCAGCGTTTTGATCGTATCGGGATGTCCCCAACGCCGATTGCGGGAAAGGCGCATGGTCTGCCACGTGGGACCATCTATCGGCATGCCGATCGCGCCAGACATGCACCCCTTTGAGTAGAACCCGTGAGCCGCAGCAGGTTGCACAGCGGGCAGTTTCTGTTTGCCAAAAAGCTGTTTGGCAGGTGGTTGTGCATCCGCATCTGAGGGCATCATGGCGGCTGACAGTGCAATAAGTGTGGTCAACAACCGACCGCTGAGAGTGTGCATGATACAGGGCCTTTCCGATGTCTGGCCGCCACCAATGTGTCCGCGTCGGAGTGGTGGATTGTGTGCTATACGAAGTGGCGGGCGCAAATCACTACCAAAAGACTATCACATGCACATCTGTTCGTTAGGGCTTTCGACAAACAAAAAAAGGCCGAACACTGTCAAACAGTGCTCGGCCCTTCAAACATCAGTGATGGTTCGGCGATTTACTTGCCCGGCTGCGGCACGATGCGAAGGTATGGACGCACTTCGTTCCAGCCGTCGGGAAACTTTTCTTTGGCCGCTTCGTTGGAAACCGCGGGCACGATAATCACGTCTTCACCGTCTTTCCAATTGACTGGCGTAGCCACCTGGTGCTGTGCGGTCAGTTGCAAGGAGTCGATCACGCGCAAAATCTCATCGAAATTGCGGCCCGTGGAAGCCGGGTATTCCAGCTTGAGTTTGATCTTCTTATCGGGACCCACCACGAAGACTGAACGAACGGTCATGGTGTCGCTGGCATTGGGATGGATCATCCCATAAAGCTCAGCCACGGTGCCATCGTCCGCAATCAGCGGGAAGTTGAGGGCAGAGCCTTGCGTGTCCTCAATGTCTTTGGCCCAACCGTCATGGTCTTCCAACTTGTCGACGGACAAGCCGAGAACAGCTACGCCGCGCTTTGCAAACTCCGGACCCAACTTGGACGTGTAGCCAAGTTCGGTGGTGCAGACAGGTGTGTAGTTTTTTGGGTGCGAAAACAGCACCGCCCATTTGCCGTCAATATAGTCATGAAAGCGAATTTCGCCCTCGGTGGTGACAGCCGTGAAATCCGGTGCTTCGTCGCCGATCAGCAATGCATTGGCCATGATGTGTGCTCCTATGAAAATCAATAATGTATACTTAGGCGTGCGAGCTCTGCGTTGCGAGGGCCGATTGAGAAACCGTTTCCTTCAAAATGCGGGCGCGTTGAGAAAGTCTTTGCAGAAGTCGTCGGTTAACCGCGCAAAACGCCACCCGTCGTCTTCTCCACATTGGCCACGATCTTGGCGCTGATGGCATCAATCTGCTCATCGGTGAGGCTTTTATCGGTCGGCTGCATTGTGACCTCAATCGCAAGTGACTTTTGATCCGCCTCCAGCGACCCGCCCTCAAAAACATCAAACACGCGCACCTGCTCAATGAGTTTTTTGTCCGCGCCCGAGGCCGCGCGAAGCACGAGCGCCGATTCAACTGACTTTTCCAAGACAAATGCGAAGTCCCGGCGCACCGGCTGCAATTGCGAAAGTGTGAGTGCGCCCTTGCTGCGATTGGCCTTTTTGCGCGGTTCAGGGATCGCATCCATGTGGATTTCAAAACCGCACAGCGGGCCTGTCAGTTCCATCGCTTCCAATGTCATGGGATGGAATTCACCGAAGGAACCGAGCACGACCTTTGGGCCAAGTTTGAACGTGCCGCTGCGCCCGGGGTGGAACCAGTCTGGCCCTCCCGCTTCAATCTGCACCTTGGACGGGTTCATGCCACAGGCTGCAAGAACAGCCAGTGCATCTTCTTTGGCGTCGTACACGTCCACACTTTTTGCAGCATCGCGCCAGTGTCGGCCAACGCTCTCAAGCCGGGCGCTGCCACGTCGAACACCGGCTGCAGATCGGAATTGGTCATCAATCTCAACACCGGCGTAGACGTGACTGACCTCGAAGATAGCCAGATCGCCCATCGCTCGGTCTGCATTGCGTTTTGCGGCAGCCAGCAGGCTTGGCAATAGAGAAGGGCGCATGTCGGACATGTCGGAAGCAATGGGGTTGGCCAAAGCCAGCTGGTCCTGTCCGCCGCCAAAATGCTCGGCGTGGGCCTTGGGGATGAAGGAATAGAGCACCGCCTCGCTCATACCCCGAGCTGCCAACGTGCGGCGGGTGTCACGGGTGCGCTTCTGACCGTTGGTAAGAATGCGGCGGCCAACACTGGACAAAGCGGGCAAGGGCTGCGGCTCAATTTCGTTGACCCCGTAAATGCGCATGACCTCTTCCACCAGATCGGCCTTGCCATGCACGTCCGGACGCGCACCGGGCACACCGACTGACAGCACATCGCCGCTTCCGGATACGTCGAAGCCAAGCCGGGTCAGAATGGAGGCCGCTTGCTCGGAGCCAACGTCCAGACCGGTCAGTCGTTTAACCTCGCTCACGGGGAACTCGATTGTCATATCAGCGGCAGGCACTGTGCCTTCGATCAGTTGGTCCGACGCTTCACCACCGCACAAATCCATCACCAACTGGGTGCCGAGGTTCAACCCGTCCACCATGAACTGTGGATCGACGCCACGCTCAAACCGGTAGCGTGCATCGGTAATGATGCCCAAGTCACGGCCTGTGCGGGCAATGGTCAGTGGATCCCACAGGGCGGACTCCCCCAGAACATTTGTTGTCTCCATCGAACAACCGGACTCTTCACCGCACATCACGCCAGCCAGCGACTCCGGTCCATTGTCATCAGCGATGACAAAGTGGTTTGCTGTCGGCGTGTAGATCTTTCCGTCCAGCGCCAGGAACTCTTCATCACCCGTTCCGCGGCGGACAACCAGACCGCCGGTTACTTTGTCCGCGTCAAACACGTGCAAAGGCCGACCACGATCAAAAGTCACGTAGTTGGTAATATCCACCAGAGCGGAGATTGGGCGCAGACCGATGGCCTTGAGCCGTTGTTGCATCCATTTTGGCGATGGGCCGTTCTTGACATTGCGCACCAGCCGAAGGCCGAAGGCCGGGCAGAACTCCGCTGCACCATCGCTGGTCAGATCCACCTCGACGGGGCAGGCGAAGCCGCCTTTAACGGCACCGATGGTGGGGGACTTCACGGTGCCTAATCCGGCCGCTGCCAGATCGCGGGCGATACCGGAGACTCCCAGCGCGTCGGGTCGGTTGGGTGTAATCCCAATTTCGATCACAGGATCATTTAGGCCCGCATAGTCCGCAAAGGGCGTGCCGACAGGAGCGTCAGCGGGTAGGTCGATAATGCCGTCATGGTCTTCAGACAGCTCGAGCTCACGCTCCGAACACATCATGCCAAAGCTCTCGACACCGCGAATATTGCCAACGCCAAGCGTGACATCAATGCCGGGAACATAGGTGCCCGGTCCGGCGAATGCTCCCACCAAACCGGCACGGGCATTGGGTGCCCCGCACACAACCTGCAACGGCTTGCCGTCACCTATATCGACAGACAAAACCTGCAATTTATCCGCATCAGGATGACGCTCAGCGGACAACACTTTAGCGATGGTGAACGGGGCGAAAGCCGACCGGTCGTCCACGTCCTCGACCTCAAGGCCGATCATGGTGAGTGTCTCAACGATCTCGTCCAAAGTGGCGGTCGTGTCCAAATGGTCTTTCAACCAGGAGAGTGTGAATTTCATCGGTCTCGTTCTGCAAAAATAGGAAAATAGAAAGCCGTGGTTAGCGGTCTACCGCTGGCCAAGGCCGACGTGGTGTCGTGTCACGACGTGGAAAAGCTGAACAGAGTTGTTGTTCTCGGCATTCTTTTAAGCGGCTTTGTTTTTGTTTTCGGACTTTTCAGGCTTGATGGCGCTAGGGTAACGCCATCCCTCAAGCATACCTTTAACTGACAGGTCCTCGTCGACCGCGTCCCAATGCACGCCGCTTAGGCTTAGGGTGAGGTCGTTTCGCTGAGCGGGGGTCGCGGCTTCCAAGCTGGGATACCACCACAACGGGGTTGAGACCGTACGACCATCGCGCAGAAGAACGTGCAGATGTGTCGGGTCACACCAGGCCTCTTTCGGCTGTTCGTGTTTAGGATACGGTTGACTTGAATTCATTTCAGGCCTCCAAAATCTCTTCACGATACTCTTCTACGACGCTCATGATACGGGCGATGTCATTGGCTTTAAACCCTTGACTGTGTTGCAGTTCCACGGGCTCCAACCAAATCTTTGCTTCCCCAACTTTTCCAGACGCATGGATGTGGGCTTTTTCCTTTACGTCGTAGCCGTAGAAATGAAAGCGAATGCCATACCTCTCAAGAACTTTTGGCACTATCCGCTCAACCCACCAAACAGTGTCGGCATGTCCAACGGTCTGAAGCCGTAGTGATTAATCCAGCGCTGATCGGCTTCAAAGAATGGGCGCAGGTCGGGCATGCCGTATTTCAGCATGGCGATGCGGTCGATGCCGATACCCCACGCAAATCCTTGGTAGACGTCCGGGTCCAGACCACCAGCGCGCAGCACGTTCGGGTGCACCATGCCGGACCCCAAAATCTCCATCCAGTCCTCACCCTCACCAAACTTCACTTCCGCACCGGAGCGGTCACATTGGATGTCCACCTCAAGGCTGGGCTCAGTGAACGGGAAGAAGGACGGGCGAAACCGCATGTTCAGGCTATCGACTTCAAAGAACGTCTTGCAAAACTCCAGCAACGTCCATTTCAGGTTGGCGATATTGGCCTTATCGTCCACAAAACTTCTCAAGCCCAGCGCAAAGGCAAGCCGCGAAGCGCTGGCAATCCGCCTGTACGGCGGTGCCCTG
>JBCBYZ010000061.1:0-19002 GCA_039815595.1 Pseudomonadota bacterium
CTCGATGCCCAGCGCGAAGCCTGCGAGGCCTATATTGCCAGTCAGAAGCACGAGGGTTGGGTGGCCCTCCCAGACCACTTTGACGATGGCGGTGTGTCGGGCGGCACGCTGGAGCGCGCCTCTCTGCAAAAGCTGCTTCAAGCGGTCGATGAAGGTCGGGTGGATCAGATCGTCGTCTACAAGATTGATCGCCTAACCCGATCCCTGATGGACTTCAGCCGCCTGATCGAACGATTGGATGCGGCCCGCGCCTCGTTTGTTTCGGTCACACAGTCGTTCAACACCGCCACCAGCATGGGGCGGCTGACGCTAAACGTCCTTTTGTCCTTCGCCCAGTTCGAACGGGAGGTCACCGCGGAACGGATCCGGGACAAGATCGCAGCCTCCAAACGCAAAGGCATGTGGATGGGAGGGCCATTGCCCTTGGGATACCGATCCGAGGACCGACATCTAATTGTCCATTCGGAAGAAGCCAAGACCGTCAGGCTGATCTACGATCTGTACCTCCGACTGGGAACTGTTCGAGCGTTGCAGATGGAGTTGGAAAAGATGGGCATTGTCAGCCCCATCAGCGTGACCAAAGCCGAAAAGCCCAGAGGAGGTAAGCCCTATCCGCGAGGTCATCTCCACCGCATTCTTGCCAATCCCATCTATGTCGGACGGGTGGGCCACAAGGGAAAGGTCTACGAGGGACAGCACACGGGCATTATCGGACAAGAGCAGTGGGACAGTGTGCAGGCCAAACTGCAGCAGACTTCGTCAACGGCTAGGGCCCGCAAGCGGTTCACCGAGCAAGACGATCCGTCAACCAACGGACAACCAAATGGGTCGCGCCACCCTGTAAACGGCCCTTATAGGGCTCTTAAAACCCCTTCGCTGGTTGGAAAATTGTTTGATGAGGCCGGCGATCGTCTCACACCAAGCCATGCCAACAAGAAGGGACGGCGCTATCGCTACTATGTCTCCAACCGACTGATCAAACGATCGGGCGAGACCCAACCACAGGGAGGTTGGCGTCTCCCGGCGCGGGTGTTGGAACAAGCCGTTGTGAGCATCGTTTGTGGGTGGCTGTCCGACCACAGACAGGTCCAAGCGCTTCTGCCGCCTGGACACCGCGATGCGTACACCATCGCCGCACTGATCAACGCAGCAGAACGGCTGCGGGACCGCCTTGCTCCGGGAAACAGTTCTCAAGCAGATCCGCTTGATGTGGTTGCGTCTCTCATCAGCAAGGCCACGATCGGAAACGCACAGATCGAAATCGAAATGGATCGCTCCAGGCTCTTCGAAACCCTTGCAATGCAAGACCTTGCAATACCAGCGTTGAAACCACCTCAACCGTCGAAACTAAATCCTGCAACCACTGAGATGGTACTGTTCGAACCGAAGCACGATCAAACTCATTGCGATCCGATCCTAATCCGGGGCTCGTTTGAACATCGTAAGCGCGGTAATGAGAGCAAACTGGTCCTTGGGATGAACCCCAACACCAAGCCCGATCCAGTCCTTATCGCCAACATTGCCAGAGCCCGAGATTGGTTGAGTGATATCCAAAGCGGTCGTTCTATTGCAGACATCGCCCGGGCTGAAAACCGTTCTACAAGGCAAGTCCAGCGACATCTGGAGTTCGCCTTCCTGTCCCCCGAAATCGTCCAATCCATCACGGAAGGCAACCAGCCGCCTGAGATCACATCGCGCCGAGTGTTGCAGACCGCCATTCCCATGGACTGGGATGAGCAGCATCGTCTGTTTGGAACCGGGCGACGGGCCTGACAGACAACTCCATAGCAAAGATCACAGAGCCTCCGCCAAGAGCCAAAAAAAGCTGCCGAGGCCAAACCCGACAAAAACGGTTACCGATCAGCACCGCCCGCACGTATTGCTAACCTATCACACGCGCAAACGCGTCCCCACCAACAGCGTCAACAGAGACTTTCGGCATTACAGGCCACGACCACCGAAACCTTCAACGCCAGAGACGCATGTCACAGTGCCAAGCCACGGAAACTGCGGGATAATGTCAAAGAGACAATAAATATGACGAAAACAATGAGATAAATGGCGGAGAGACAGGGATTCGAACCCTGGGTACGATCGCTCGCACAACGGTTTTCGAGACCGCCCCGTTCGACCACTCCGGCACCTCTCCGCAAGGCTATGTCTTTGGGTCATTGACGTCCGACGCGTCCGATATCGAGAGTGGCCAAGATGATCAAGCCTAATCAAGGACGAAAGCGCTGTGGCACAGCGCGGACGATCCATGCTGCACCTCACAAACGCCAAAAACCTTGACTCCCATCGGCGCTCGTTTATACCGCCCGCAGTGCCGAAGCGTTCATTCGAACCCTTCAGTGCGACTTAGCCAAATTATCCATCCACAGACTGGCAAAAAGGTGTTTGCGGGCAACTGCCTGACAAATGCAGCTTGAACACAGGAAAGACAAAGATGTTCGCAGTCATCAAAACAGGCGGAAAACAGTACACTGTTGCTGCCGACGACCAATTGAAGGTCGAAAAACTGGCCGGTGAACCCGGCGACATGATCGAAATCAACGAAGTGATGATGGTCGGTGAGACCGTTGGCGCCCCCCTCGTGGACGGTGCCATGGTGACAGCCGAAATTCTGGAACAGGGCCGCAATCGCAAGGTTATCGCTTTCAAAAAGCGTCGTCGCCAGAATTCTCGCCGCACAATAGGCCACCGCCAGCAGTTTACGCTTTTGCAGATCAGCGAAATTCTGACCGACGGTGCCAAGCCCTCAAAAAAGGCCACCGGCAAGAAGGCTAAAGCCAAGGCAGAGGCCAAGCCAGCCAAGGCTGACGCAAAGTCTGCTAAAGCCGAAAGTAAGACAGAAGCGGTCGAGGCAACGCCACCAGCATCGGGCGCTCCCCTGTTCACCGCACCTGCGGGCGGCGAGCAAGACAAGCTGACGGACATTAAGGGCATCGGCCCAGTGGCCGAGAAACAGCTGAACGAACAGGGCATTATGACCTTCGCGCAGATCGCAGCGTTGACCGCCGATGAGATCGCTAAGGTTGATGAATACATGCCGTTCAGCGCAGCCCAGATTGAAGACTGGCAGGCGCAGGCTAAAGAAAAGATCGGCGGCTAAAGTCTGCACAGCAGACCAGCCTCCCGAAAAAGGAGAATTGAACGATGGCACATAAAAAAGCAGGCGGTTCATCCAGAAACGGTCGCGACTCCGCTGGCCGCCGTCTTGGTGTGAAGAAATTTGGCGGCGAAGCCGTCATTCCAGGCAATATTATCGCACGTCAGCGTGGCACCAAGTGGCACCCCGGCGCCAATGTCGGCATGGGCAAAGACCATACGCTTTTTGCGCTAACGGAAGGCCACGTGTCGTTTGCGACCAAAGCGAACAAACGCACTTACGTATCCGTAATGCCCGTTGCGGAAGCCGCTGAATAACCGGAAAAGCTCAAATCTTGCATCCGGTGTTCCTTCAAAACCCCGGATGTCACAAGCCAGACACAGCGCGGGGGGAGATGGAGCACCATCTTCCCCCGTTTTGATTCTAACGCACGGCGTTGAGATAGAACGGGGCAACTCAGAGGAGGCTGCCATGCCTGCGCCCATTGATATTCTCATCACCCGCAGATTGACCCTGCGCCCACCGCTGGAAGTGGATGCGGAAGCACTCGCGCGGGGCCTTGGTGATTTTGATGTGGCAAGCCGGCTGTCCCGCGTTCCACATCCGTACGGTCTGCAGGATGCGGTGGACTGGATTGCATCGAAACAAGAGGAACCCGGACTGTGCGACTTTACGGTCCACCGTGAGAAGCTCATTGGGGCCGTGTCGGTGCATCAGCGCCATGATCACCCCACTCTGGGATACTGGTTTGCCAAGCCCGCATGGGGCAAAGGCTATGCAACAGAAGCCGCCCGCGCCGTGATGGCCCGCGCCTTTAGAGTGTTCGACTGCGAAGAAATCCATTCTTACGCTTGGCTCGACAATGCTGCATCGCTGCGCGTGATGGAAAAACTGGGGTTTGAGCAATCCGGCACAGGAAAAACCCATTGCACAGCACTGGGTAGAGATGTCGATGATATCCGCACAAGCGTCACACGCGATAAGTTTGAGCGGCTGTTCGGTTCCTTGGATGCGAAACAGGCTGCGTAACCTGTCCTCCGTTCGGTCAAACCAGCTTGAACGGAGAATCGCTTTTTGAAGGTACCACCGCATTACATCGGTTTTTGAAAAACCCGGTTACGCCTGTCAGCGTATCTGCTGTCCAAGACAACGGAATATTGCATCATGACGTCTTCATTTCGCCCGTTCACCGCCCTCGTATCAGCATTTATCTTTGCGGTTTTAAGCCTTGCCCCCGCCAAAGCGGCTGAGTCGTTCAAATTTGAGAAATACTTCCTGGGCAAGACCGTCGCATACGGCAAATTTTCGGCCATCAACGGCGTTAAACGCACGTTTAGGGTCGATTTGAACGGTACGTGGGATGGCAAGACACTCAAACTAGTAGAATACTTTGTCTATGATGACGGAGAACGCGACACGAAAATCTGGTATTTCACCAAGACAGGACCGGGTCTATATGTCGGGCGTCGGTCCGATGTGAAAGGCGTTGCGAACGTTCGGGTGCGTGGCAATACGGCCCGTTACAGCTACAGCCTTTTCCTGAACGCTAAAGAGCGCAGCAACCTGGTGCGTTTTCGGGATAAAATGGTGCTGTTGCCCGACGGTACTGTGCGCAATACGGCTATCGTCTTCAAAAGCATTTTGCCGGTCGGCCGCGTGGTGGTGAACTTTGCCCGGCCCGAAAACTTATCGAACCTGAAACGCCCTTAGCTGATACTGACCCATACCGGGCGATGATCGGAGCCGACGTCGTCGCTGTCCACGCGGGGCTCACCACAATTGGGTGCAAGCTCCGCGCTGACAAAACAGTAGTCCAGCCGCTTTGAGGGCACCTCGCCCTTGGGATGAAAATAGGTGTGAACATCACTCACGGCAGCGCCCGGTGGGCGGGTGACATCCACAAGGACACCATTGCGCAGCGGACGGCCAAACTCTGAAGTGGATGACCCGCACAGCGCGATGTATTCAGCGCTCTCCGGTTCAAGATTGAAATCCCCCATCAGCATGTAGGCGTCGTTGACGGGAAGGTCGGGAAAGCCGAAAGCCGACAGGCCGGTCGCAGCTCCACCCTGCTGGCGGTGCCCGTCGGCAATGCCCTTGAGATACCTAATTTGAGCCAATCGCTCCTCGCCGCTGACATGATCCAGATGCACGCAATAGAAACGCACCGGCCCAATCGGCGTCTCTACCAAGGCTTCTAGAGCGCAACGCTGAAGGTTCAATTGATCATACGTACGAGAGCGTGGGAGGTTGACGGTACGCGTTGCCAAAATAGGCATCTTCGAAAACACCATATTGCCGAATTCAAAAAATGATCCCTTGGGACCACCCATGGCTTCGAGCCCGATTTGAAACGGTGACCCGAACACTCCCTGGTGATCCGGCAGCAAGGACTTTAGGGCGGCAACCATGTCTACACCGCCATTTACGGGCATTCCCCGCGTCACCTCTTGGAACGCGATGAGATCCGCATCGCGCACTGCATTTGCTATACGTTCGAGTTCGTAGCGCCCGTCCATACCGACGCCGTATTGAATGTTGTAAGTTACGCAGGAAAAGCCCATACCGCTCACCGTTTTGTCGGTTTCACCGGAAGCAAAACACTTCTTTAGCCGCTAAATTCCGTCTGCGACACCAGTATGAAATTCCTCGATCAAGCCAAGGTCTACATCAAATCCGGTGCCGGTGGCGCCGGGTCCGTTTCTTTTCATCGTGAAAAATATATCGAATACGGTGGCCCGGACGGCGGCAACGGCGGGCGTGGAGGTGATGTGTGGGTCGAAGCCGTTTCCAACCTCAACACGTTGATCGATTACCGCTACCAACAGCATTTCAAGGCGAAGATCGGCATGCATGGCATGGGCCGCAACCGGCACGGGGCAAACGGCGAGGACGTGGTTCTTAAAATCCCTGTGGGAACGCAGGTGTTTGAAGAGGACAACGAAACGCTCATCTGCGACTTGGTCAAGGAAGGTCAGCGTTTTCGCATCGCCAAAGGCGGCAATGGTGGTTTCGGCAATGCGCACTTCAAGAGTTCCACCAATCAAGCGCCCCGCAACGCCAATCCCGGCCAGGAGGCAGACGAGCGCACCATCTGGCTGCGGCTTAAACTTATCGCTGACGTTGGCATCATTGGATTGCCCAATGCGGGCAAAAGCACGTTTTTGGCAACCGTGAGTGCCGCCAAACCGAAGATCGCAAACTACCCGTTCACCACCCTTCACCCCAATCTCGGCGTCGCAACCATTGATGAACGCACTTTGGTAATTGCCGACATTCCCGGGCTCATCGAGGGAGCGCATGAAGGTGTGGGAATTGGCGACCGGTTTTTGGGCCATGTGGAGCGCACCAAAGTGCTCTTGCACTTGGTGTCGGCACATGAAGAAGATGTGGCGACTGCCTATACGACCGTGCGCAATGAGATCGAACTTTATGGCGCGGACTTAGAGAACAAGGTCGAAGTGCTGGTCCTGTCCCAGGTGGATTCCGTAGACGCAGACACATGTGCCGATAAGACTGCCGAATTGGCCAAAGTCAGCGGGCGCAATGACATCATCCCTCTGTCCGCTGTTACCAACACGGGCACATCCAACGTGTTGCGGGCCATGGCGTCTGCGTTGGAAGATGTGCGCTTGTCTGAAAATCCGCCGGAGCCGGATCAACGCTGGCAAAACGCCCCCAAGACATAATTCGGCACTCTCTTTTCGATGACCCAATCAAGACCCCAAGACAAAAGCCCGTTTGAAGGCGTGCAACGCATTGTCATCAAAGTGGGCTCCGCCCTTTTGGTGGACCCGCAATCCGGCGTGCGCACTCCTTGGCTGCATTCACTGGCGGAAGACGCTGCTTCCTTGATCGCTGACGGCAAACAAGTCCTCATCGTCTCGTCCGGAGCGATCGCACTTGGGCGCACGTTGCTGAGCATGGACGCCGGATCGCTCAAACTGGACGAGAGCCAGGCGGCAGCGTCCGTCGGTCAGATCGCCTTGGCGGGCGCATGGTCGGATGCGTTTCGGACCCACAATCTGGTAACCGGACAAATTTTGCTGACCCTCCACGATACTGAAGGAAGCAGCGGCCGCCGCAAATATTTAAACGCCCGCGATACGATCAACCGTCTGCTGGCATTCGGTGCGGTGCCAGTGATCAATGAAAACGATACGCTGGCCACATCAGAAATCCGCTATGGCGACAATGACCGGCTGGCCGCCCGCGTAGCGACCATGATCGGCGCGGACCTGCTGATCCTCCTGTCGGACATTGACGGGCTCTACACAGCGCCTCCGGGGCAAGACGCAAACGCACAGCACTTGCCGCGTGTGGACACAATCACAGACACGATTGAAGCCATGGCGGGGGATGCGGCCACCGGCCTCTCCCGAGGTGGCATGGTCACAAAAATCGAAGCCGCCAAACTGGCAACACGGTCCGGCACAGCCATGATTATTGCGTCCGGCAAACGTGACCACCCCGTCTCAGCCTTGAACGAAGACGCGCGGCACACGTGGTTCGAGCCGGAACCCGGATCCAAGGCCGCGCGCAAAACGTGGATCGCGGGTCAGTTGGAAACGCTTGGAACGCTGGTCATCGATGAAGGGGCCAAGCGTGCTTTGTTTAATGGCAACAGCTTATTGCCGGCTGGCGTATTGTCCGTCTCGGGTCAATTCCAACGCGGTGACATGATCCGCATCTGCGATACGGCTGGTGATATGGTGGCCAGTGGTCTGGTGGCCTATGATGCCTTGGAAGCTAAGGCTATTGTTGGCCTCAACACAAAAGCGTTGGCGCAAGCCTTAGGCTATGAAGGGCGCAGCGCCATGGTGCACCGAGACAACATGGCCTTGGCGCAAAGACATGATAAACAGGACCGATAAAGCCAATGTGTTGGGCTTGATAAGCCGCCCATATGGCTCGACCCGGATGGATGAAAGCAATGCTTGATAAGACAGCGACCAGCGAAGCTGAGATCGTCAGCCTGATGCAAGACGTGGGTAGGCGAGCCAAGACCGCCTCTGCAGAGCTGGCCGTGGCATCAGCCGAAAGTAAGCGGGCAGCGCTGTTTGGGACCGCCAAAGCTCTGCGCACGCAATCCTCAGCCATTCTCTCAGCCAACGCGATTGACATGGAAAATGGACGCGAGACGGGTCTGTCCAACGCCATGCTCGACCGTCTTTTGCTCACGCCGGACCGTATTGATTCAATGGCAGATGCCGTCACGGGCATCGCCGAAATGGATGATCCCATTGGCGCAACGATTGCCCGCTGGGAGCGTCCAAACGGCCTCGACATCGCCCGCGTTCGCACACCTCTGGGTGTCATCGGGGTCATTTACGAGAGCCGCCCAAACGTGACCGCAGACGCGGGCGCACTTTGCCTCAAAGCGGGCAACGCGGTCATTTTGCGCGGAGGGACTGACAGTTTTAACTCCTCACGCGCAATTCACGCCGCCATGCTGGACGGCTTGCGCGAAGCTGGCCTGCCGGAAGATGCGATCCAACTGGTACCAGTCACAGACCGTTTAGCAGTTGGCGAGATGCTCAAGGGTCTCAACGGCGCAATCGATGTGATCGTCCCGCGCGGTGGCCGCAGCCTCGTGGAGCGAGTGCAAAACGATGCCCGAGTTCCCGTGTTTGCCCATCTGGAAGGTTTGGTTCATGTCTACGTCGATGCGTCTGCTGATCTCGACATGGCAAAGTCCATCATTTTGGACGCCAAACTGCGGCGTACTGGTATTTGTGGCGCGGCTGAGACCCTTTTGATCGATCAAAACGACAGCGATCGTCTGGCTGCACCTTTGATCGCCGCTCTCTTGAACGCAGGATGCGAGGTGCGGGGAGTTGAGGCGGTTCAAGCGCTGGACGCACGCGTGAAGCCGGTCACGCAAGACGATTGGGCAACGGAATATCTCGACACCATCATATCCGTTGGCCTGGTCGATGGTGTTGAGGGCGCAGTGGATCACATCAATGCGTGGTCTTCTAACCACACTGACGCAATTATTTGTGAGAGCGAGTCCGCCGTTGTGACTTTCTTCAACCGCTTGGACAGCGCAATTTTGCTGCACAACGCATCGACCCAATTTGCTGATGGCGGGGAGTTCGGCATGGGCGCAGAAATCGGTATCGCCACTGGAAAAATGCATGCCCGCGGCCCTGTGGGTGTCGAACAACTCACCAGCTTCAAATATCTGGTGCGTGGTAGCGGTCAGGTTCGCGGTTAGTGTGAACAACCGTGTAAGCTTATATTCGATGGAAACCGGTCGGTGAGCGGACGCTCCGTGCTGCCCGCCTACATGGCCTCTTATCTGCGCTTTCCCCACTGCGAGCCCGGGCAGCGCATCGGCTTGTTTGGTGGTTCTTTCAATCCGCCCCATGACGGCCATTTGTTGGTGGCAGAACTCGGCTTGCGGCGGCTGGAACTGGACCAAATCTGGTGGATGGTGACACCAGGCAACCCATTGAAGGATTTGTCCAATCTGGAACCGCTCCAAAAACGCATTGAGGCTTGCAAAGCGCTCGCTGTTAATCCGGCCATGAAAGTGACGGCCTGTGAAGCCAATTTGAAAACACGCTTTACCGCAGACACATTAGCGCACATCAAGCAACGCCACCCGTCCAACCGGTTTGTCTGGCTCATGGGGGCGGATAATCTTGGCCAGTTTCACCATTGGGACAGGTGGCGGGACATTGCCGCCACGTTCCCCTTAGCGGTGATCGATCGGCCGGGGTCCACGCTATCTCTGCATTCTGCTCAAGCTGCCATCGCGCTATCTCGGTTTCGGCTGGATGAGACCGATGCGCCTGTGCTAGCCAACCTGCAGCCACCCGCCTGGACATTTCTCCACGGGCCGCGCAACGCTTTGTCCTCAACCCAATTGAGAGGTGGCAGCGTCAACAGTGTTAAAAATGTCTAAGCGGGCGTTTATTGAAACTGTCGCCAAATCACGCCTAAGATAACGTTGTTAGGACGTTTCCAACGCCGTGAGTGATTCGCCAAACAGGTTCAGATCAAAAGAGAGGTCTTCAAACTGAACGCACAAGCACAGACAGTCAGTCCCTCCAAGGGCACACCGCCTCAGGACACACTGCTGCAAACCATCCTCACCAGCTTGGATGATTCCAAGGCTGAAGACACAAACCACATCGATATTGCCGGAAAGTCCTCGATTGGAGATCACATGGTGGTCACCAGTGGGCGGTCGCATCGTCATGTCAGCGCCGTGGCAGACCGTCTGCTGCGCGACTTGAAAGATGCGGGCTTTGGGTTTCCCAAAACCGAGGGCATGCCAGCTTGCGATTGGGTTTTAATCGATACCGGTGATGTGATTGTTCACGTGTTTCGCCCGGAAGTGCGCGAGTTCTACAATCTTGAAAAGATGTGGACCGCTGTTTCCGAGGATGAACCGGTCGCCAACTAAGGTTCTTTTTGCGTCTCGCCGTCGCTGCCATAGGCCGGTTGAAAGCGGGGCCGGAACGGGAATTGGTCACACGCTATGCGTTGCGCATAGACAAATCAGCACGGCCACTTGGCATTGCGGGATTGGATCAGGTTGAGCTGACCGAAGGTCGGGCAGCGGAGACAGATTTACGCAAACAGTCGGAAGCCGCAGAACTTCAAAAGCGGCTTTCAACTTTTCAAACCGTCATTTGCTTTGACGAACGTGGGAAGCCAATCGATAGCCTAGCCTTCGCAGATATGATCAGAGGTGCTTTAGATCAAAGCAAAAACATCGCCTGCGTTATTGGCGGCCCGGATGGTTTGGACAGTGCCTTTCGGGACGGAGCGCAGCACGTTATCTCCTTTGGAAAATTGACCATGCCGCACCAATTGGTCAGGGTTTTGGTGATGGAACAACTTTACCGCGCAACCACCATTTTGTCCGGCCACCCCTATCATCGGGTGTGATCCAGCGGCGACTGTTGTTCGCTTGTTGTCCCTGTCGCCTGCCTCGAACTCATCTACAGTGCCAGCCAACGATTATGGTTAATGTACCCTTAAACATCACTTGGGTAGTCTGGCCCATTATGATGAACACCGGCAAAACAGCCCGCATCGCATTGCTTAAAGGCACGCATTTTAGCGGCCTTCGCTTTGTTGTTTGCGTTGTTTTCTTCACCCTGCTGGCAGTTCAAGCCACGTTGGCTCAAACCAGCACTGACCCAACAACGCCACAAAACGCCCAAGCTGCATTTGAGCAATTGAATACGGCGCGCGAGGCGCTTGAACAGGCCCGTTTAGCGGGCCAACAACTCACGTCCCGAACCAAACAGTTGGAAGCAGATCTCGTGGCCATCAACCGCGCTTTGGTGACAGTGGCTGATCGAAGTTTCAAACTGGAGGGCGATGTCACGCAATCGGAAGAGCGGCTCACGGTCCTGCAGGCCAAACGTAGCGAACTAATTGTTTCTTTACGGTCTAAACGGGCGGCCTTGGCGCGAGTGGTAGGAGCGTTGCAGCGCATTGGCCGCAATCCACCTCCGGCGCTGCTCATACATCCACGCAACGCCCTGCGGTCCGTTCGCTCTTCTATTCTTTTGGGTGCCGTCGTTCCTCACATGCGCGACGAAGGGCAAGTATTGTTGGCCGAACTCAACGCGCTGAAGAACACCACACGCGAAATTGAAACAACAGGCACCGCTTTAGCCGCTCAATTGGACGCGCTTTCCCTGGATGAAAACCAATTAACGCTGCTGCTGGAGGACAAGCGAAAACTGGCCAGTCAAACCAAAACGGTCCTGCGGGACGAGCAAAAACGGATTGCTGATTTGGCTAGGAAAGCCAAGGCTCTGGAGGCATTGGTTCAGCGCTTGGAAAATGAGGCGCAGGCGTCGGCCAAGATGGCCGAGTTGGCGAAGGCCCGCGATGAGGCTCGACGCAGTGCGGAATTAGCGCGACTGGAGCAGGCTAAACAACGTTTGGCCAGTGGTGACGTATCGGTTGAAGAAGCAGGCCAAATTGACGATGTCAGTGAGAAGGGCAACGTTAACAATGAGTTAACTGGGCATACCGCCATCGTTTCAGCCGGGTTGGCCTCAAGCCGATTGCCTGTGAACGGGAAGCGCGTATCTGCCAAGTCCAACTTCCCCGGTCTCGATAAGGCTGTGGCCTTCAGCACCAAAGGAGGTGCACGAGTGCGTGCGCCCAACTCGGGCACGGTGTTATACGCGGGTCCATTTCGCACGTTTGGCACGCTTCTTATTTTGGACGCAGGCGATGAATACACATGGGTGATGGCTGGTCTTGCTGAGGTAAGCGTAACCAAAGGACAAGCGGTCGTGGCAGGCGAGCCTGTGGGCAAAATGGGTCAAACATCTGTTGCCGCAGCGCGCATCGGAACGCTTGGTTCAGGCGCACCACTGTTGTATGTTGAATTAAGACGAGATGGTAAGGCAGTCGATCCGGTGCCCATTTGGGCAAGAGGAACGCAGGAAGGGCCAGCAAATGATTCGTAGGATTTCCATGCTTGCGGCGGGAGTCGGTTTGGGCGCATTGGCCATGGTGGCATTCAACCAAGTCTCTGCCTTCACGCAAAAGGCGGATGCGGCCGGTTCTGAAACTTATCGTCAACTGGATATCTTTGGTGACATTTTTGAGCGCGTTCGCTCGCAATATGTCAACGAACCGAAAGATCAGGAACTGATCAAGAGTGCAATCAACGGCATGTTGCAGTCGCTCGATCCGCACTCCGCTTTCCTCGACCGCAAAGAAAGCGATGACATGCGGTCCACGACGTCCGGTCGTTTTGGCGGCCTCGGCATCGAAGTCACCATGGAAAACGAACTGGTAAAAGTCATCGCACCGATCGACGATACGCCCGCCTCTAAAGCCGGTGTTCTGGCAGGTGATCTGGTGTCCGAGATAGATGGCGAGCCGGTGCGTGGCCTTTCCTTGCGCGACGCGGTCGAAAAAATGCGCGGCTTGATCAACACACCAATCGTACTGACAATTCTGCGTGAAGGCGCTGATCGCCCACTTAAGATCACCATTGTGCGGGACGAGATCGTTGTGAAATCGGTTAAGCACCGCATCGAAGGCGATGATGTTGGTTATGTCGATGTCAATGGCTTTACGGAACAGACTTATAAAGGCCTTGCTGACGCGATTAAAGCGGTGCGCGAGAAAGTGCCGGACGACAAGCTTAAGGGGTATGTAGTCGATCTGCGCCTGAACCCCGGTGGTTTGTTGGCGCAAGCGGTCAGCGTTTCCGACGCATTTTTGGATCGTGGCGAAATCGTATCCACCCGTGGTCGAGATAAGGCCAATGTTGTTCGCGAAACCGCGAAACCGGGCGACCTGACGCGCGGCAAACCGGTGATTGTGTTGGTAAATGGCGGTTCAGCCAGTGCATCTGAGATCGTGGCCGGTGCGCTGCAGGACCACCGCCGTGCAACGGTAGTGGGCACCCGTTCTTTCGGCAAAGGCTCCGTACAAACCATCATTCCACTCGGCCGTAACGGTGCTCTGCGTCTGACAACTGCACTGTATTATACGCCGAGCGGTTGCTCCATTCAGGGGCGTGGGATCGACCCCGACATCAAGGTTGATCAGCCCCTACCCGATGAATTGCGCGGTCGGGTGACTGCGCGCGGCGAGTCCAGCCTGCGCAACTCAATCGAAGGTGAATCACAGGACGATAGCGGTTCAGGATCGATTGCTTACGTGCCACCAGAGCCCAAAGATGATTTGCAGCTGCAGTATGCGCTGGAACTGTTACGCGGTGAGAAAACCAACGCGGCTTTCCCGCCAAGTACCGACAAATTGCCCACCGGCACGACTTGCAAACGGGTCTAATCTGCGACAACAGCAGAGGCGGCGGGTTTTAAGAGGATTTCAGCCCTATGGATGAGCTGAACAGACCTCTGGGCAGTGGGGATAAGAAAACGGAGGGTCTGCCCGCTTCGGTCGCCAAACCCATTGCAATGGCTTTGATAGCAGCCATCCTGCTCGGCGCCGTCGGTTATGCTGGCTGGAGTGTGTTCCGATCCTCCGAGGACCAAACGGCGGTTGCCACACTGCAAGATGCTCCGACAGGCGTCGCGCCTACACAGGCGCTCCCAAAAACAACAGTTGATCTTGAAAGTGAACTGCCTCGAGAGTCGCAGGACGAGCTGGCCATCAAGCCTTTATCTCCCTTAGAGCCTGCTCCTTCCGATTCAACGCCAACAATCATTTCGCCTTCCAGCGGCACTACTGCGTCAAAAGACAATCGTCCAAACTTCAAGCCACAAAACTCTAGCGGCACACGCAGAGCGGCCGGGTTCCCAAATCCGGAATTGGTGGAAGCATCCGAGTTTGGTTCACTTCCAAAAGTCGGGCCGACCGGTCGGCGTGCGTTGGATGAATATTCCCAATCATCCGGCACGGTGGGTCCAAATCGGGTTGCGATCATTGTTGGTGGCCTGGGGCTAAGCCAAACCGGCACTCAAGAAGCCATCGAGGCCCTGCCTTCCGGGATCACACTTGGCTTTTCCTCCATGGGCAACTCCCTGCAACGCTGGGTGCAGAAGGCCAGACAGGAAGGCCACGAAGTGGTGCTTCAAGTGCCGATGGAACCGTTGGGCTATCCTTCCATAAATCCAGGACCACGCACGTTGACAGCCAAAGCCAGTTTTGGCGCCAACCTCGGCAATTTGAGATGGTCACTGGGACGCATGACCAATTATCCCATCGTCATGAACTATCTCGGAGCGGGCTTGGTCAAAGATCGCAGCAGTTTCGAACCTCTGCTAGAAGAGATCAAAAACAGGGGCCTAGGATATATTGACGATGGCACGGTTGCCGCGAGTCAAGCGATTCCGTTGGCCAAGTCCAATCGCTTGCCCCATGCACAAGCCAATGTGACCATCGACCTGAACCAAAATCCGGCGCGTATCGATGCGCAATTGCAAGCGCTGCAAGGTCTGGCGCAACAACGCGGCTTCGCTATTGGTGTGGCAACGGCATTTCCCGTAAGTGTTGAACGCATAAGCCGATGGGCAAAATCAGCAGCATCCAAGAATATCCAAATTGTTCCCGTCAGCAATCTAATCCGGGATTATAAGAAGTGAAAACCGTAGAAGCCGACACTCTGCCCTACCGGCCTTGCGTAGGCGTGATGTTATTGAATGCCGATGGAAAAGTCTGGATCGGGCACCGAACTGCGACCAACAACACCGAATATTCTGGGTCGTCAAAACTTTGGCAAATGCCGCAAGGGGGCATCGATAAGGGCGAAGATCCGCAGACAGCCAGTTTAAGAGAGTTATACGAAGAAACCGGCGTCTCGTCCGT
The DNA here is from genome assembly GCA_039815595.1 of Pseudomonadota bacterium. Lineage (GTDB taxonomy): Bacteria > Pseudomonadota > Alphaproteobacteria > Rhizobiales > Rhizobiaceae > Pseudahrensia. Next base: position 15,380 of record JBCBYZ010000061.1, read on the forward strand.
TCAACTGGTCGACCAGACTGACAACTGGTTGTTCTATGACCTTCCCGAGCACCTCATTGGAATTGGGCTGAAGGGCAAATTTCGGGGCCAAAAACAAATGTGGTTTGTCTACCGGTTTGAAGGCGATGAATCAGAGATCCGCATCAGTCCGCCACCGGACGGTCATAAGGCCGAATTCGACGATTGGCGGTGGGAAAATCTCGCCGCCCTGCCCGACCTCGTGGTGAGTTTTAAGCGTGATATTTATACGCGGTTGGCTGAACGGTTCGAAACCACAGCCAAACCTGCACCAGCGTAGCACAGCTCAGTGCTCAACCCCGACAATGAAAGCAAACCCGACAACCCTTGGGTTTCGAAGTTTTGGGTGATTGCAAAGAACCAAAAATAAGTAACGCTGGGGTGGAGGTGTGGCCCGCTAAGCGGTAACCAGCGACCCTTCCATGTGGGTCAACTGGTCAAGATAAGCCTGTGTGCTGGCCATCTTATCCTCGTTGGCTTCAGTTTTTGCTTCTTCAAGCTCAGCCTCAATCAGAGACTTCTGTGCGTCAAACATCTCTTTGGTCATCTCGGACGCCTTGACGGCAAATTCGGCCAGTACGGTTACACCGGTCGCGCCGATATCAGCAAAACCGCCGCGCACAAAATAGCTGTCATCACCACCCGCGGCGGCTGTTACAGTCAGCACGCCTGGACGAAGGCTCGTCATGAGGGGAGCATGATTGGCCAAAACACCCATATCGCCGTCTGCCCCGGGAAGGGTTACGATTGACGCCTCTTCAGACACCAAAAGGCGCTCGGGTGACACAAGTTCAAATGTGAAATTGTCGGCCATATTCAGTCTTTCTCCGCCGACGCCATGACAGGCGCCGCGTTGGATTGCCAATCGAACAAAAGAAGAGAAACAGACGAACCATTTCCCATCCCTGTTAAATTATGCAGCTTCCTCAGCCAGTTTTTGTGCCTTCTCGATGGCTTCATCCATGTTGCCAACCATGTAGAAAGCGGCTTCCGGAAGGTGGTCGTATTCACCGGCCACCAGGCCTTTGAAGCCGTTGATCGTGTCTTCCAGATCAACCAGCTTACCTGGCGAGCCGGTAAACACCTCAGCCACAAAGAAGGGTTGAGACAGGAAGCGCTCTATCTTACGGGCGCGAGCCACAGCCAGTTTGTCTTCTTCCGACAATTCGTCCATGCCCAGGATCGCGATAATGTCTTGCAGAGCCTTATAACGCTGCAGAACTTCCTGCACTGAACGAGCAACTGCGTAGTGCTCTTCACCGATAACAAGTGGGTCCAGCATGCGCGATGTGGAATCCAATGGATCCACGGCAGGATAGATACCTTTTTCAGCAATCGAGCGGTTCAGCACGGTGGTCGCATCCAAGTGAGCAAACGAAGTCGCCGGCGCCGGGTCGGTCAAGTCATCCGCTGGCACGTAGATCGCCTGCACAGACGTGATCGAACCTTTGGTCGTTGTCGTAATACGCTCCTGCATCGCACCCATATCGGTGGCAAGCGTTGGCTGATAGCCCACAGCAGACGGGATACGGCCCAACAATGCGGACACTTCGGAACCGGCCTGCGTGAAGCGGAAAATATTGTCCACGAAGAACAACACGTCTTGGCCCTTATCGCGGAAATCTTCCGCGATTGTCAGACCGGACAAAGCAACACGGGCGCGGGCTCCTGGCGGCTCGTTCATCTGGCCGTACACGAGAGCGGCTTTCGAACCGGTTGTCGAGCCTGCGTTCTCGTTGGGGTCAACGTTCACATTGGATTCGATCATTTCCCAGTACAGATCGTTGCCTTCACGGGTGCGCTCACCGACACCGGCAAACACAGAGTAACCGCCGTGCGCCTTCGCCACGTTGTTGATCAATTCCATGATCAACACCGTCTTACCCACACCAGCACCGCCGAAGAGACCAATTTTACCGCCCTTCGCGTAAGGCGCGAGCAAGTCCACCACTTTAATACCGGTGACCAGAATTTCCGATGACGTAGACTGCTCAACGTAATCAGGAGCATCCGCATGGATGGCGCGCATCTGCGTCGATGTAATTGGGCCGACTTCATCCACTGGCTCACCAATCACGTTGATGATCCGACCAAGCATTTCTTCACCCACGGGAACCATGATCGGCTCACCGGTGTCAGACACGCTTTGACCACGCACGAGGCCTTCCGTTGCGTCCATAGCGATGGTGCGAACGGTGTTTTCGCCCAGATGCTGCGCAACTTCGAGAACCAAGCGGTTGCCGTTGTTGTCGCATTCCAGTGCGTTCAAAATTGCGGGCAGTTGATCATCGAAGTGAACGTCCACAACGGCGCCAATAACCTGCGAAATTTTGCCGGTCGCCGCGGCTGCAGCTTTCTTAGCCGGTGCTTTTTTCGCCGGTGCCTTTTTGGCAGGCGCTTTCTTGGGGGCTGTCGCCATGATGTCAAACCCTTCTGTGGTTTTCCGGATCGTATCCGGTTTCTACAGCGCTTCCGCGCCGGAGATAATTTCAATCAGTTCTTTGGTGATCTGCGCCTGACGCTGTCTGTTATAGGACAGTGTCAAAGCATCGATCATTTCACCCGCATTGCGGGTCGCATTATCCATTGCCGACATACGCGCGCCCTGCTCGGACGCCGCGTTTTCCAGCAAAGCCCGGAAAATCTGCACAGCGACGTTGCGCGGCAGCAGGTCATTGAGGATTTCATTCTCGTCCGGCTCGTAATCGTAGAGCGTGCTGGCGCTATCAGCATCCACCTCGGGAATTTGGGGGGGAATGATCTGCTGTGCAGTTGGCACTTGCGCAATCACAGACTGGAACTCGGAATAGAAGAGAGTCGCGACGTCGAAGTCACCGGCCGAAAATTGCCCCAAAACCTGCCGCGCAATCGCGTAAGCATTGTCGTAGCCAACATATTTAACTTCGCGCAGGTCTACGACCGGCATCATGATGGCATCAAACTCGGAGCGAAGAACATCCGCACCCTTTTTACCAACCGGTAGGATTTTCACCTCTTTTCCAGCGGCCATCAGTTTGCGGGCATGATCACGGGCCAGACGTGCGATGGAAGAGTTGAAACCACCGCAAAGCCCACGTTCCGCCGTTGCAACGACCAAAAGATGAACCTGGTCCTTGCCGGTGCCAACCAACAATTTCGGCGCGTCTTCCGCATCGCCGATTGCTGCCGCAATATTGGCCATCACCGCATCCATGCGCTGCGAATAGGGGCGCGCAGCCTCCGCAGCGCCTTGGGCGCGACGCAGTTTCGCGGCTGCCACCATTTGCATGGCTTTGGTGATTTTCTGCGTAGCCTTGACCGAGGCAATCCGGTTCCGCAGTTCCTTAAGTGAAGCCATCAGGCCTTCCCTATCGTCTCAAACGTCGTGGTGCAGGCAGCCGTTATGCCGCCCGGCACCAGCCTTACTCGAACCCTTTGGCGAAACCGTCGATTGCAGCTTTCAAGCGACCGGTCAGATCGTCATCCAATGCTTGCTTGGAAGCGATGTCGGACAAAAGATCGGCATGGTCAGCACGCAGCGCAGTCAACAGACCTTGCTCAAACGGTCCAACTTTTGAAACCGGATGATTGTCCAAGTAGCCGTTCACTCCAGCATACAGAACGCA
>JBCBYZ010000137.1:0-8969 GCA_039815595.1 Pseudomonadota bacterium
CCGCAAGTCCCCAACTAACACCCCACCACAATCAAGACACTTGTAATGCCCGTGCCGACACCGTAACCACCCTCCCCGGCTTCTTTCTCTTGAGCGCGGATCTAATAACCATCCTCCGCAAGCACTTCTGCGGCTGACATTCCTAAAAGTCGAAGATCGTCACGAAGAACGATTTAGCAAACCCGATGGCCACCGCATCGGCCAGCGGCATATGAATGACGGCGTAGAAACCGCACAACATGGCGACCAACGCCAGCGCAACACGGATGAGTTGGAGATCCAACCGCGCGGTTTTCAGGCAGCCGGGAAAATGGTTCAGCACCTTCGGCATCACAATCGCCACCATCACGATCTGTCGGCAAAACAAGATCTGCGTTACGTGCAGCCGTTCCCCCGCCAGCTTGATGAGCGCGGTCATGAGCGCAAAGCCAAATGCGGCCACAAGGATGGTCATCGCCCCTTTGAAATTGCCCGGCGACTCGGTGAAACGCGCCACCCATCCTGAAGGGCTGGGTGATGGCGTTTCATCGTCCGGTATGGGGGGAATATTCACACTCATAGAGCGACACCATGCGCCCAGCGTTGGGCCTCTGCAAGCGGCGAGCTTGTGTGCTTGTTTTCTTCAGTGGCGGCGTATGCGGCATCGAAACGCAATGTCATCAGCGTTGATCGCTTGCATTTGGACTGCAAATGCAAGAATCTTCACGGGCGAGACGGTGACACCAAACACTTACAGAGGTGAAGGTGGCGCACCCAAACACGGCAAGTCGGCACTTGTATCCAAAACTCTTCTTTGAGCACCCTCCTTCGAACAATGGGAACCCACGCGATGAACGCATTTACACCTCCAAAATTCGGGCAGCATGTCGGCATGGGCAAATCTGTGCTGCGCAAAGAAGATGCAGCTTTCATCACCGGTGCGGGGCAATACACAGATGACTTCAAGCGCGCCGATGCGTTGAACGCCTACATTTTGCGCTCCCCCCACGCCAATGCGACCTTCAAGATTGAAGACATTGAAGCGGCCAAGGCGCACGACGGGGTCGCGCTGGTGATTACCGGTCAGGACACGAAGGACCGCCAGGGCCTGACCTGCCAAGCGGTTATGGAGCAGGTCGACGGCACCAAGCATGCGGTCAAGGATATTCCATTGCTGTGCGTCGACACCGTGCGCCACGTGGGAGACGCTGTGGCTATGGTGGTGGCTGATACAATCGCCAACGCGCGCGCGGCTGCGGAACTGATCGAGGTCGACTACGACATGCAAGAGGCTGCGGTGGATACTGAATCCTCGCTCAATGCCGACGCGCCGAAGGTCTATGCGGAAGACGACAGCAACCAGGCTTTTGAGTTGTTGATGGGCAACCACGAGGAAGCGTTGGCCGCGTTTGAGGGCGCTGCGAACGTCACCGAACTTAAACTCATCAACAACCGCCTGATCTGCAACTATATGGAAACCCGTGGCTGCTTAGCGGAGTGGAGCGATGAGGAAGACCGCTACACCCTTACGGTTGGTTCTCAGGGGGTCCATGGGATGCGTAGTGCCATCGCGCCATGCCTTGGCGTTGAGGTTGAAAAAATGCGTGTCATTACGCCGGACGTTGGCGGTGGTTTCGGCACCAAAGTTTTCGCCTACCGCGAATACCCGCTTGCACTTTTGGCGGCGAAACAGCTTGGCAAGCCCGTCAAATGGGCTTGCGATCGGGGCGAGCACTTCGTGGCAGATGCCCATGGGCGCGATAATGTGGTCACGATGCGCATGGCCATGGATGAGAACGGTAAATTCTTGGCACTAGACGTGAACTTGATCGCGGCCATGGGCGCTTATCTCCACACGTTCGGCCCGTATATCCCGGTTCTGGGCACCACCATCGCAACGGGCATTTACGATATACCCGCTTCGCGCTTCCACATCTTGGGTGTGTACACCAACACAACTCCGGTAGACGCATACCGTGGCGCTGGTCGTCCTGAGGCGATTTACGCTTTGGAGCGTCTGGTGGACCAGTGCGCACGGGACATGGGCGTGACGCCGGATGAAATACGTCGTCGAAACGCGCTTACGCCGGAACAACTGCCCCACACCACACCTTTCGGCCGCACTTATGATACGGGCGAGTTCACCGCCCACATGGACAAGTGCATGGACGTTGCGGATTGGGCTGGGTTTGCCAGCCGTGAGGCAGACTCAAAAGCAAACGGAAAGCTACGCGGCATCGGCATGTCGACCTATATTGAGGCTTGCGCCTTTGCCGGTTCCGAACCAGCCAAAGTCTCGCTGAATGCGGATGGCAAAGTCACCGTCATGATCGGCACCCAGTCCAACGGGCAGGGGCACAAGACGGCCTACGCCCAGTTTGCAGCCGAAGTGCTGAAAATGGACATCGACGATATTGAAATCCGGCAGGGCGATACCGACGAATTGGCAAGCGGTGGCGGCACTGGTGGTTCCCGCTCCATCCCGTTGGGGTCTGTATCGGTAAAGCGCGGCAGCGAAGAACTCGCCGAAATGATCAAAAAGATCGCCGCTGACAAGTTGGAAGCTGCAACCGGCGATTTGGAATTGCTCGAAGGTGAAGTGCGTATCGTCGGGACGGACCGTTCCATGACGCTCGCTGAAGTTGCCGCTGCCAGCCCGGATGACCTCGCCGCCACAGGCGAGTTCAAACAGGCGGAAGCGACCTATCCAAACGGCACGCATATCTGCGAAGTCGAAATCGACCCGCAAACCGGTGTGACCGACGTGGTTAGCTACACCATCGTGGATGACTTTGGTGCGACGGTGAACCCGCTCCTGCTGGAAGGGCAAGTCCACGGCGGTGTGGTGCAGGCCATCGGCCAGTGCATCATGGAAGAGACAATCTATGATGAGGACGGCCAGTTGATGACCGCCAGTTTTATGGATTATCGCATGCCCCGCGCGCACGACGTGCCAAATTTCAACTTTGAGACCCGCAACGTGCCGTCGACGACCAACGCCCTGGGCATTAAAGGGGCTGGCGAAGCGGGCACCATCGGGGGCTGCCCGGCGGTGATGAACGCCATCGTCCAAGCGCTGCACAGCAATTACGGCATCGAACATATAGACATGCCGGTGACGCCCTTGGCCATGTGGCGCACAATCCAAGAAGCCACTGCCAAGGCCGCCTGATCGCAGGCACCAGCACTTTTAGGAACGCGCGTTGGATCGTCTGACGCGGGTTTTTTCTTGTCTAACAGTTGCCAATCAATCCAATGATCATCACGAGCTGCAAAAAGTTGGCTGAATGGCCCGTTAAAGCGTTCTAGCGGCATCCTACCCTTGCAAAATCGCCGCTTTGAGCCTTAAAACAAAGCGCTTCTCATAGAGGTGCCATACTGGCTGAGAGGTTGTGTTCGCGCGCGAGCAGACCAACTCTTTGAACCTGATCCGGATTGTGCCGGCGGAGGGAATGGGATGGTTGCAACGCCCCCGACACCAGACAAAACACGCGTGCGCGACGAGGCCGCGTGGCGCGCGGATATCGCATCGTCGCTCGATCGCTTTCGCGCCCGAAATCCGCACGTCCATTGCATCACAAACATCGTTGCTCAGGCTTTCACAGCCAACGTGCTGTTGGCAGCGGGCGCCACTCCGTCCATGACCGTCAACCCTGCTGAGATTGAAACCTTTGCCGGGTTCGCCGATGCGGTCCTGATCAATCTTGGGACAATGGATGACGAGCGCTTGGTCGCCTGTGAGCGGGCCGTGGCCACATGCCAGCGGGCAGGCAAGCCTTGGGCGCTGGACCCTGTATTTGTTCAAGCCTCGCCCATCCGCCAATCCGTTGCTTTGGACATGCTGTTGTCCAACCCGACCTTGGTCCGTGCAAACAGCGCGGAATGTGCCGTCTTGGGCGATGGGCTGAAATACCAAACACAAGTTCTGGCCATCACAGGAAAGGTTGACCGGCTGGAAAGCGCCGGGCAAGCGATTTCGTTGGAAAATGGAGCCCCCGTGATGGATCGGGTAACCGCTATGGGCTGCGCACTCACTGCGCTGGCCATCGGCTTTTGCGCGTTTGAAGAGGATGCGCTGCTTGGGTCCACAACGGCTTTGGCGCTGTTTGGTGTGGCCGGGCAGCGGGCGGCGGCGTTGTCCGGTGGTCCCGGCAGTTTTGTGCCAAACTTTTTGGATGCCTTGCACACACTCACCCCCGAACAACTGGCCCAAGATGTGAGGATTGTGCTGTGAGCATGCGTTCAAATCTCGATATCGCGCTTTACGGGATCATCGATCCGGCTCGCTGCCGAGCGCGACCCTTGGACGACCTGGTGCGCCTTGCGGTGGAAGGCGGCATGACCTTGCTCCAGTACCGCGACAAGGTATCGGACACCCGCACCCTGATCGCCAATGCGCGTCTCATCAAATCGGCCTTGGCCGAAAGTGGCGTGCCGCTCTTGATCAATGATCGCGTGGACGTGGCACTGGCGGCGAAGGCGGACGGTGTTCACATCGGTCAAAGCGACATGATGGCGGCGGATGCACGCTCTTTGTTGGGGGAGGGCGCGATCATCGGCCTGACGGTCAAAACAGCCGACCAAGCGCATACCGCCCCGTTGGACGTGGTCGACTACGCCTGTATCGGCGGTATGTACGCGACCCTGTCGAAAGACAATCCCACAGCCATCGGCACAGCCGGTTGGCAAGAAGCAGCAGCACCCCTGCGGGCGCGTGCGCCACAGTTTCCCGTGGGGGCCATCGCGGGTATCGATGCTTCTAACGCTGCCGATGTGATGGACGCAGGGGCTGACGGGGTTGCGATCATCTCCGGCATCTTCATGCAGGATGATGTCCGCGCCGCCACACGTACGTTAAGTGAAATCGTATCGCCCTACACACACGGGAAAGCACCCTCATGACCGCCATCGCGCTCACCATTGCAGGTTCTGATTCCGGCGGGGGCGCTGGCGTTCAGGCCGATCTCAAAACCATGTCGGCTATAGGCGTCTACGGCGCGTCCGTGATTACGGCCATCACCGCCCAAAACACGCTGGGCGTGACGGCTGTGCACGATGTTCCAACCGACATCGTCGCCGAGCAGTTTGACGCCGTGTGCGATGATCTGGCGGTGGATGCCATTAAGATCGGCATGTTGTCCAGTGCAGCCTTGGTGGAAACGGTAGCGACCAAATTGGCTCAGTGCCCCGATATTCCTGTGGTGTTGGACCCGGTCATGGTGGCTGAAAGTGGGGATTCTCTGCTGGCCGAAGGTGCTGTCTCCGCCATCCGCAACTACCTCTTCCCTCTCGCCACACTCATCACACCCAACTTGCACGAGGCCGCCAAACTGCTTGGGGGCGAGATGGCAGCCACTCCGGCAGCCATGGTTGAGCAAGCCCATGCGTTGCGGGCACTCGGTGCCAATGCGGTCCTGCTGAAAGGTGGCCACTCCGCCTCGCAAGACGCGGCAGATATTTTCGTGGACGCCGATGGAGGCGTGCACTGGTTCTCTGCCCCGTTCATCGACACCAAAAACACACATGGCACGGGTTGTTCCCTGTCGAGCGCAATTGCGTCCGGACTGGCCAAAGGGCTCACGCTGAACAAAGCGATAGGTGCTGCGAAAACCTGGCTCACCGCTGCCATCGACAATGCGGACACCCTCTCCATCGGCTCCGGTGCCGGGCCAGTGCATCATTTTCATGCGGTCTGGCCCGCCTTGTTGGTTGAGGGTCAAGCACATGAGGAGCCGACATTATGACGGATCACGTCACAAACCGCCGTGGCGCGCTCAAGGCGGTCACCGCAGCCGCGCTTGCCTTACCGGCTGCAACACTGACCACCCCCGCCTTGTCGCAGAGCCGTGTTGAATGGCGCATGGTAACCTCTTGGCCCAAAAACCTGCCAGGCCCCGGCGTTTCTGCACGCCGGATAACAGAGCGTGTTGCAGCGCTTTCGGACGGGCGCATGACAATAAAACTTTATGCTGCAGGCGAAATCGTGCCCGCGCTGGAAGTGTTTCAGGCGGTCTCCAGCGGCATCGCGCAGATCGGCCACACGGCCTCTCTGTTTTGGGGCGGCAAGTTGCCTGCGGCCCCACTGTTCACGGCCGGCCCTTTTGGTCTGACGCCGCTGGAACACATCACATGGATCAACCATGGCGGTGGCCAGAAGGCATGGGACGATCTTTATGCACCGTTCAACCTCAAACCGCTCATGGGGGGAAATACCGGTTTTCAGATGGGCGGCTGGTACAAGGAAGAACTTACCGGATTGGACAGCCTGCGCGGCCTGAAAATTCGGATGCCTGGCATCGGTGGTGCCGTGTTGCGTGTTTTGGGTGCCGCGCCCGTCACACTGGCACCGGGCGAAATTCTGTCCGCGCTACAAACCGGAGCCATCGATGCGACAGAGTTTCTGGGTCCCTCCAGCGATTTTGCAATGGGCTTCTACAAGGCTGCAAAATTTTACTATTCACCCGGCTTCCATGAACCCAATGGATCTGGCGAAGTCTTGCTGGGGAAATCCGCCTTTGATGAATTGCCGTCGGATCTGCAAGCCATTGTTGAGGCCGCCTGTGCCGAGGAAAATATTCGGTCCCTCGGCGAGAGTGAATGGCAAAACGCAGAGCGCTTGAAGACCTTGGTGGACGAAAAGGGTGTGCAACTGCGGGACTATCCGTCGGAAATCCTCACAGCCGCCAGTCAGGCAGCGGTAGACGTTCTGGACGAACTGGCCCAAACCGATGCGGCAAGCCGCGCTGTGATTGAGAGCTTTCGTGCCGCAGCCGCCCATCAAAAGGATTGGTCGCGCACATCGATTGAAAAATTCCTCCGCGCCCGCGGTTAGATCAGCGCTGGTCCAGTTCCACCACGACCGGAGCCGGCATCGGCGGCAGTTCATCTTCTGCGTCCCCAGCGTCCAGTGAAGAGCGCGGATCGAGAACGTAGCTTTCCTGGGTGGTGTTGCGCGTGACCGCGATGGTCTGGAAGTCCGTGCGGTCTTCTTGGGCAACCCGTTCGCGGCGGAAGGTGCGGTATAACGCGTAAGACGCGAAGGCCCCATGGGCGATTGTTGTGGCGGTGAACACGCCCGATGGGCCGGTGATGTCCATCAAGTAAGCGGTAAACAGCGGTCCCACCATCGTGCCGATCCCGTAGAGCATAAGCAGACCGCTGGACACTTTCACGAAGTCGGAGTTTTCCGCAAAGTCGTTGGCGTGGGCCACTGCCAGCGAATAGACCGAAAAAATCACGCCGCCATAGGCCACCACGGCAACGAAGAAGACCAGATTGAAATTCCCGACTTGTGACAGCAGCGTCATCATGGTGCCGAATGCGATGCCGATCACACCGGCCAGCACCATTACGTAGCGGCGATCGATGATGTCCGACAGGCGCCCGAGCGGAAATTGAAACAACACACTGCCCATCAGTGCCAACGCAAGCAGTGTTGCAATGCCGGAACTGGTAAGCCCAACCTGCTGGCCAAACACCGGTCCAAAATTGATCCAAGCTGATGAAATGATGCCCGACAAAAACGCACCCACCGCACCGGCGGGAGAGTTTGCAAACAGTGCTTTGAGATCGAGATTCACACTGGCCAGCGGAGCTGGGGACTGGGCAACAGAAATGCTGGTGGGAACGACCGCCAGCGCGTAAAGGATCGCCCCCAGCATAAACAGCGTTTGGCCCGAGATGTCGGCAACCACCAACAGATACTGCCCCGCCGCCATGGCCACCATTGTGGTGATGGCATAGATCGAAAACATGCTGCCGCGCATGTCATTGCTGACCCGTTCGTTCAGCCAGCTTTCCGCCACCATGTAACAACCGGCAAAACAGAAGCCGGACAGCGCGCGCAGAACGATCCACGTGTAGGATTCCACAATCAAACCGTTCAGCAGCATGGAGATGCACAGCAGTGCCGTGAGTGTGCCAAACGTGCGTACGTGGCCCACGCGGCGCACCAGATGCGGGATCAATATGCAGCCGATCATAAATCCGATGGCCCAGCCGGTGCCGATCCAGCCCAATTCATATGTGCTGAAACCTTCTACCTGTCCTCGAACGGGTATGACGATGCCTTGCAAGCCGCCACCCAGCATAAGAAACACCATGCCGGTGAGCAGGGATAAGATCGGGAGCAATTGCCGTGTCATCGGGTCAGGCCTTGTCGCTGGACACTGCGGGAAACGGAGACGAATTTTTCCGCGCTATTTGCGCTCCTTAAGCGCCTTCATGGCCCGTTCCAAGCCAGTCAAACGACATCGCGCGTTTCGCGTGTCGCTTCCGTCTCCATACGTGCTTTCACCATTTGCCAGTCGTGCCACGCATACTTCTTTTGGGAAGGGGAGCGCAGCAGATAGGACGGGTGAAAGGTGGGCATAAGCGCATAGGTCCTGTCGCCAAAGGTCACGTCTTGCCAACGCCCGCGCAGGCTGACAATGCCTTCCTTGGTTGAAAGTAGCGTTTTTGTGGCGGCTCCGCCGACAGCCACCAGAATATCGGGGTTCACCAGCGCGATGTGCTTTTCCAAAAACGGTCGGCAAATCTCGCTTTCCGCTGCCGTCGGTGTGCGGTTGCCCGGCGGCCGCCATGGCAAGACATTGGTGATGTAGACGTCGTTTCGATCATAGCTGAGCGCTTTTAGGATTTTGTCCAACATCTGACCGGACCGGCCGACGAACGGCACGCCCTGCTCGTCTTCTTCGCGGCCCGGCGCTTCTCCCACCAGCATCAAACGCGCTTTCGGGTTGCCGTCAGCGAACACCGTAGATTTGGCGGTGAACTTCAAATTGCAGCCCTCAAATCCTTCAATCGCCAACTTGAGGGCGTCGAGGTTTTCAGCCTGCTCGGCCAGCGCTTTGGCCTGTGCCACAACTTCGCTGTTCTGCACCACAGCAGGCCCCGGTGCGTTGGCCCGCTTGGATGTTGCTGGCTCGGTTCGTTTGCCGGTAACTGACGGCGGCACGGCACGTTTTTGTGCTTGTGGTTCAGTTTGACCC
>JBCBYZ010000188.1:0-4078 GCA_039815595.1 Pseudomonadota bacterium
AACGCGTTCAGGGCTTCGATGGCGGCCAGGAGTTCCATGCGGTTGTTGGTCGTAAGGTCTTCACCGCCGTAGAGTTCCCGCTCCTTATCGCCATAGCGGAGCAGCGCACCCCAGCCTCCTGGTCCGGGGTTTCCTGAACAGGCACCATCGGTCCAGATCGAGACGGATCTCATCAGGCCAATTCCAAGTCACGGGCGTGCATGACAGTTTGGAAGTGCCGAAGACGTGCGCTGAAAGCCTTTGGGTCATGTGGCACCACAAGTGCGCCGGGCGGCACGTTCAACCAGTCATACAGTCGGGTGAGCAAGAACCGCAGTGCAGCCCCACGGCATAGGGTTGGCAGGGCATCACGCTCCGTCTCCGTCAATCGACGATGCTGCTGATACCCCATTAGGAATGCGGCCGATTTCTTTGGATCAAATTGGAAATCGCTGTCAAAGCACCAAGCATTCAAAGCCACAGCGATGTCGTATGCGAGAAAATCATTGCAGGCGAAATAAAAGTCGATCACGCCGGACAGGCGACCATCCAAGAAAAACACGTTGTCGGGGAACATGTCCGCATGGATGACGCCTGCTGGAATGTCGGTTGGCCAGTCTTTTGCCAAATGCTCCAGTTCTGTGGTGATCAAGTCTTCAAGGCCCGACTCCACGCCGTCCGCACCCGCGCGGCTGGCAGACACGAGTTGCGGCCAGCCAGGAGGTGCGAGGGCGTTTGTGCGGCGAATATCGAAGCCATTGGCTGCGGCGTGCAGCTTCGCCATGGCTTTGCCCGCTTCTTCGCACAGCGCCGCATCAGGGTGTTTGACGTCCAAGCCCTCTAAGAAACTGACCATCGCCGCTGGCCTGCCGGCCAGAGTGGAGAGCGCTTCCCCAGCACGATTGCGGACCGGTTTGGGGCAAGGAAACCCAGCAGACGACAGATGGTCCATCAACCCAATGAAAAAGGGGAGATCAACTTCCGAAACCCGCTTTTCATACAGGGTTAGGATGTACTGACCCCGCTGGGTTTGCAGCGCGTAATTGGTGTTTTCGACGCCACCGGCAATGCCCTTGAAGGACGTCACGGCACCCAGCTCATAGTCCTTAAGATACGCTGTCAATGCAGCGTCGGTCACCTCGGTATAGACGGCCATACGGTGTTCTCAGCGCGCTTAAGCGTCTTGCACGATTGTAGTCGTGCTTACCCAGGCGGAGGCAGGGTCACCGTTTACAAATGCCATATCAGCATCGGTAAGGGGAACATCGCGCAGGTCCCGCATCACCAAGAACTCCTCGTCCTCCTTCACGGTCTCTGCCAATCGGACAGTCAGATCAAACCGGTCGCGCATGGTTTCCACGATTTCCTGAATGAGAATTTCTGGAGCCGAAGCCCCTGCCGAAAGACCGATGGACAGAGCTCCTTGTGCGTCACCATCCCGTGCTTCCAGTGCAGCGAACTCCACCTCTTCGATCGAACGCACCAAAGTCGCGTTGGCCGCGCCATTGCGTTCGGCCACTTCCACCAGACGACGGGAATTGGATGAGTTGGGCGCACCCACGATCAAAAACATATCCGTTCCAGGCGCTGCCGCCTTGACCGATTCTTGACGGTTGGTGGTCGCGTAACAGATGCTTTCAGCAGCCGGTGCCTGAATATCGGGAAAACGCGTTTTGAGACGTTCGATCACAGTGGCGGTATCGTCCACGGACAACGTCGTTTGGGTCACGAAACCCAGACCCAAGCCAGCGGGTGGAACCAAAGCGTCCACGTCTTCAACAGTTTCGACCAGAGTGACCGCACCGTCTTCCAACTGGCCCATTGTGCCAATGACTTCGGGATGGCCTTCATGGCCCACCAGCACAACATGGCGGTCGCGGCGGTTGTGCAGCATCGCCTGTTTGTGAACCTTTGAGACCAGCGGACAGGTCGCATCAAGGTAAAACAGATTACGCGCAGAAGCCGCTACGGGAACCGATTTTGGGACCCCATGGGCCGAAAAAATGACCGGTTGCTCGGTCTCCGGGATGTCGTCCAGCGTCTCAACGAACACTGCGCCCTGCTGTTCCAGACCTTCAACCACATAGCGGTTGTGCACGATTTCGTGGCGCACATAGACCGGAGCGCCATATTTCTTGAGCGCCAGAACCACAATTTGGATCGCCCGATCAACACCGGCACAAAAGCCCCGCGGACCGCATAAAAGCAGCGTAGCCTTGCGTTTGGCTTCACTCCGGCTCGATTCTGACACGGGACGCTCCTTTGCAATGCGGTGGCGGTTTCTCCAGCTCGTTCCTACAGCGGCGCGGAACCGTTGACCAGTATCAACCCCACGGAGTCAGTCTGTAGCTCCATCAACACAACGTTGTCGCCTTCATGTTTTTCGAAAGCGGCTCCAAGCGAAGGGGACGCCCACAAACAAAAGCGTGCCGGCAAGGCCGAACCATGTGAGTGCGTATGACAGGTGGCTGTTGGCAAACGTTATGCGCGTCACACCACTGATGGGCAGCCCACCTGGAACATCAAGCGCTTTCATGTCCACAAAAAAGGGGCGAACTCGCGCCGGTGGTGTATCGTATGCCCGACCTATCATCTGGTCGAGCGACTTCCAGTGGAAGACGTTTTTGACAAGATCATTGTCGTAGACAAATGTGTTCGGCTTTTCAGACGGGGCACTTCTGGCGAGGCCGTCAAAGGTGATCTGGCTCGAAATTTGACCTTGGATGCGGCTTGATGGATCTTTCTGCGTGTAAGGTACGAACCCGCGATTGACCATCACCAAACGGCCATTGGGTTCTTTCAACGGCGTGTATACGTGATACCCGGCGCGTCCGTTATAGGTGGCGTAGAAGTGTTGTTCGGCTGTGTGGTCGAACGTGCCAGTGACAGAGACCGGACGGTATTCAATGTCGGTTCCCGCCTGCAATTGGGCCTCGATTGTGTCCAGATCGACCGGTGGCTGTTTCAGGCCCGCCTCAACGCGGGCGATCATCGCCTCTTTCCATTCCAGCCGGTCCAATTGCCAAAATCCGAGACGGCAGAGGGTGTACAAGGCCGCCGCCATGCACACCAACAGGATGATGGAGGACAGTCTCATGTGCCTGCATCCCTTTGGTTCGATCTCTTGGGCTCTTCCGAGGGTTGGACTTTCACAAGTTGGCCGGGGCCTGCTTCGTGGACATATGTAAGCGCGATCAAAACGCCTTTGAGCATGCGCATGACCGGCAGCCCCAGCGCCAGGATGAGCGGTGGCCACAAGATGAGGTGCACCCAAAATGGGGGGAAATAGGTGAACTCAACGGTGAGCGCGCCACCCAAAATGATGAAGCTCAATCCCATGATGATGAAAATGGCCGGCCCATCGCCTGCGTCGTTGAAACTGTAATCCAAGCCGCATGCCGTGCAGCCCGATTTTACCGTGAGGAGGCCGGAGAACAAGGCCCCTTCCCCGCACCGGGGGCAGCGGCACTTCATACCAACGCTGACCGGATCTTGTGGAGGATAGATGGTTGGTTTGGCCAAGGTTGGTTTTTCCAAAGAGTTGAAAGATGCGAATGCCAAAACTGGACAAGAAAAAGGCGGCTTGCGCCGCCTTTTTAGAACTCGCGTCCCATGTGGGATAGCACATTCAAGCGCTGGATCAGTGGTGTGCGATCGTCGCGCCCATGGACGCCCAAATGTAGATCGTGAAGAACAGGAACAGCCAGACCACGTCCACGAAGTGCCAGTACCAAGCTGCCGCTTCAAAACCGAAGTGCTTGTCCGGTGTGAAGTGGCCGCGCATGGCGCGCACCCAGCAAACGGCCAAGAAGATAGCGCCCACGACAACATGAAAGCCGTGGAAACCGGTAGCCATGAAGAAAGTCGCGCCATAGATCGAGTCTTTGAACGCGAATGGCGCGATGCTGTACTCGTAAAACTGGACGTACGAGAAGATAACGCCCAGCAAGATTGTCAGGCCGAGACCCCAGACGAGCCCCTTGCGGTCGCCTTCCAAAAGAGCGTGGTGTGCCCACGTCACCGTCGTGCCGGACAGCAGCAGCGTAATGGTGTTGAACAGGGGCAGATGCAACGGATCTAGAACTTCTATACCCTGCGG
>JBCBYZ010000123.1:0-9873 GCA_039815595.1 Pseudomonadota bacterium
GGCGCCTCGACTACAATCACGAACGGCCCCATACGAGCCTCGACGGCATGACGCCGATCGAATACGCAACCCGGTCCATTCAGGACCAAAACCGGAACAGAGCTAACTTATAAACGAGGACAATCCGGGGAGCAGGTCAGATGCAATAGTGTCATCCGCGGATTGGTTTCTTTGCAGACCTGGGCCAGTTGTTCTGGTGAGGTATGATTTTTGATCAAACGGCGCGTGATCTCGTTTTCCGAAAGTTGACGTTCAGACGCAGCTGCAACAGCGTGGATCAGAAGATCGCACCCCGTTGCATAGTGCACGAGGTTCTTGTTGTAGGTCGTGTCTCCAGACAGAACGATGGCACGCCCATCGCTTTCGATCAGGAACCCATAGGCTGGCATTGCAGGGCCGTGGTCGACCAAAAAAGCGGTAATCTTGACCCCATCTTCGTCGTAGACCACTCCCTCATCGAACTCGTGGGGCTCAATCTCAATACCTTCAGGCGCGGCTGTCTCGTATTTTGGACGCACATCCAGATCAAAATGATGCATCTCTTTCATGCCATCAACGAACCGCTTTGTGCCCTTGGGACCAAAAATCTTGAGCGGGTTGGAGCGATGCATCACGTACCATGCAGTCATCCAGAAATCGGGCATGCCGCAGATGTGGTCGGAATGTAGATGAGTGATAAAGACGTGTTCGACTTTCGCCGC
Source organism: Pseudomonadota bacterium (assembly GCA_039815595.1). Classification (GTDB taxonomy): domain Bacteria; phylum Pseudomonadota; class Alphaproteobacteria; order Rhizobiales; family Rhizobiaceae; genus Pseudahrensia. The sequence goes on from JBCBYZ010000123.1 coordinate 702, forward strand.
CGGGATTCCGCATTCGTACATTCGTTGCAGAGTCGCGCGACCGGTATCGAACAAAAAATAACGACCACGCAGCAGCATCAAGGTACTGATCCCATGCCGACAAACCTGCAAAGATGGGCTGCCAGTTCCCAAGAGCCAAACCCGTGAATAATCCGACACGTCTTGGTTCAGATGAACTCCGCGATATGTGAAGTCAGACATCACTTCTTCTCCATAACCAAAAGCCGTTTCATGTCCCCGTTGGCTCCTTCGGCAGCGACCATGGAAACAGTCGGCCTTGCACCGCTCCGACCAGCGTGAAAAGTGCGAGGCTAAAGGCGACCAGCAAAACAAGGCAGACAAACGCAACCGCCACGTCGAAATTCGAGGTTGAGAACAAGACCAGGTATCCGAGGCCGCGTTCTGCAGCGACGAACTCGCCAACCACTGCGCCCGTCACGACAAGCGTGCTTGCGACTTTCAGGCCCGAGAAGATGTGGGGCACCGCATAGGGCAGGCGAATGTCCCAAAGTTCTCGCCAGCTTGAGGCGCGCAAGGACCGCGAGAGACCGATCAATTCTGGCGGTGCTAGCGCAAGGCCAGTCGTGGCCGACACGACGATTGGAAAGAAGGCTATCAAGAATGTAATCAAGACACGCGGCATATCCCCGGTACCCAACACAACAATGATGATGGGCGCGATAGCGACCACAGGTGTGGCTTTGATCGCAATCAAGACTGGCATGATCAGGCTTGACGCGATGCGCGAACTTGAAATGGCAACAGCTAAGGGGATCGACACGCAAGTAGCCGCTACGAAGCCTGCCAAGACGACCTTAAGCGTTGCAAAGCTATGCGATATCCATTGCCAGATGCTAAGCTCGGCAATGGCCGCGATGACATGGGTCGGTGGCGGCAGTACGAATGTGGGAATGTTGAAAAGAACAACGCTGGCTTCCCAGACCAACAGAACCATGATCAGACTGAGCAAAGCGCCAAAGCGTTCCGTTATCATTTGCAGTCTTTTCGACAATTCCATAATTGGTCACCCACTCGAAAGAGCTCTCACCATCAAAGTGGGATTGCTTAGCCTAGCATTGGGCATCCCGCATAAAGATCAGCCTATTCGTAGATTGGAATACAACAAGCAGAAGGATTCGGACTGATCGGTCTGAAAATCAGAATGCTTAAGTTTCAGTCTTCTAACCGAGCCAGGGCCTCTTGTAGCGCCTCGACCAGAGCTTGGCCCGCTGGACTTAAGCTGACCTCGGGGTTCTTAAAGAGCGCAAGCTCTTGAACAGAATCTTTCAACTCCAGTAGTTTTGAAAACGCCAAACCGTTTCTGGAAGGTGTTCCAGAAGGTTCCAGCCGTGTCCTTACGGCGGCTCCTGCGCCAAGTTGAACTAAACGCGTCAACGCGACAGTGGAGTTGGAAACAAGACGTGTATATCTGGCAAGTGGGGAGCGCCCAACCGTAGCTTCCAGCATTTCGCGTACATTGATGGTCTGGTCGGACAGCAGGAGAGGCGTTCCGGTTTCGGCCAACTCTTGGAGTGAAATCTGCGGCTTAACGGCCAAAGAATGATCGAGGGGCAAAAGGACGCCGACCTCAAGCTTCACGGACGCTAAAACTTTGACGTAAGAGCGCATGCCACCCAAGTAAGATAGGCCCAGTTCGGCCAATCCTTCTTCAACCATTTCAGAGGAACGCGTGCTGGTCACCGAGGTGAGAGACACTCTGATATTTGGCCGGTTCGCCCAAAAATCAGCGACCGCATCAGCAACCAACCCCTGTGCCAAGCCCTCAACGGTAGCCAGTGACGTCGATCCGCTTTCGGTGCCATGCAGACGTTCAACAAAGGCCCTGCCGCGATCAACCTCGAGAGCGGCGCGCCGCCCATGATGCAGAAACGTTTCACCCGCGCTTGTTAACCGCATCCCGCGGGGCAATCTGTCGAACAGTGGCGCGCCGATATCATGCTCAAGCTGCGTGATCTGTGCGCCAATGGCCGACGATGCGACGTTTAATTCTTCCGAGGCCGCTTTTAGCGATCCATGTCGTGCGACTGCTTCAAAATAGGTCCAAGCGCGCGATAGGATCATGGGAGCTTTCCAATGCTAGGCCGCATCTTTGTTCAAAAGCGATCCGCGTACATGGTTTGTTAATTCGGCAAACCGCGGATCACTCAGCGTGTCTTGTGACCGTGGCCGGGGAAACGGGCACTTAATGTCTTCCAGGACCTGACCGGGCCGCGAGCTCATAACAATCATCCTATCCGACAAAAGCAAAGCTTCGGGGATGGAGTGGGTAATGAAGATAACAGTCTTACGTTTTGCCATCCAAATGCGGAGCAGTTCGAAACTCATCTCGTCGCGTGTCAGAGCATCCAGCGCAGAAAAGGGTTCGTCCATTAGGAGAATGTCTGGGTCAAGAAGCAGAGCGCGAGCGATGGACACGCGTTGCTGCATGCCACCCGACAATTCGTCGGGCATGCGCTTGGCAAATTCCTTCAGCCCAACAAGTTCAAGTAGTTCCTCTGCACGAGCCTTGACCTCGGACGTGACCGGAAAGCTTTTATGGCGGATAGGGAAGGTCACATTGCCAAGAACATCAAACCACGGCAGCAAAGTCGGCCTTTGAAAAACGATCCCAACGTCATCCCTTGGGCCAACCACGTGGTCTCCATTAACGGTGATTTGGCCGCTTGTGGGTCGGATCAATCCTGCGAGCAGTTGAAGAAGTGTTGATTTTCCGCACCCAGATTGACCAAGCACTGACACAAATTCATGCTCATGTACGCTAAAGCTCAGGTCTCGAAGCGCCTCGATAGGCTGCTGACCTAACCGTTCGAACGACTGAGAAACGCCTGAGAATGAAATCGTTTCCGACAAAGTTGCGCTCCTTAGTTTGCTTCATAGACTAGTCACGCTCAAGGCAGCTTTCATCCAAGGCCCGCCAAGAATGGCGGGGGTGTGGCGCAATCTAACCGAACACTGCCAACGAACAAGCAGAACGATTGAGCCGCAGCAGACTAATTTTCAGAACGGACACTCGAAGTCAGGTATATCCGTCGCCTCCTTCGTCCATGTAGCCTAGAATAGAACAATGCGGGGCATTCAAGTGGCTTTGAGTGAATTCTTCGCTGCGGCAGGCCTGATGGTACTGACAGGCTGCACCTGATAGCAGCCATTCATACCGAGCACGACATCAGACAAAAAGGGCTCAGAGCTGCCGTCCCCCCAATGTCTTCCGTTCCGATTTGGTGGATTGGGGCAACAGAGGAGGGGCAAGCCTTACTCGGCCTTGCTTGGGCTTAAAGCTACCTCAAAGCCGCTTGTCTACCAGTTGAACTTGTACGTCAGACGCAGGCCGCCGGACAATTGGTCTTCGCTTTCGACTACGGGGCTGTCGGCTGCATCGCCCAGGAGACGTCCGTAGCGGGCGCGGAGGTTGAGGTCCCAGTTTTCGGTTAAGGCGATGTTTGCACCCAGTTCCAAGTGCACGTCTTTAACGCCTGCGCCGGCGTCGAACGCTGCAAGCCCTGCGGTGGACGCTAGGGACTGTGCGGCGGTGATGCCGAAGTTTGTGCTCATATAGGTGTCGTCGGCAAAAGTTGTGCCCACACGCGCTGTCAGTGTGATGGTGTCTGAAACGACATAGTCGTTTTGTGCCCCTAGGGTGATTTGATATCCGCTCTCGCCACCGGTGACTTGCGTCGTGGCCACCGCGTCGATTTTGAACCAGTCTAGATCGTAAGCGACATAGCCACCCAAAAGCAGGCCACCGTCCACGTCGCCCAAGCCGTCCAGAATGTCGGCATCATCTTCATCGCGACCAAACGTGTAACCGACCACAGGGCCCAACTCGAAGCGTTCGTTGTCCAACAGATCAAAGCGGATGTCGTCCAATCCGCGGACGGTTACGCGCCGACGAAACTCACCGGGCTCGCCGGAAAAATGGGGCATGATGAGAGGGACAGGAAGGATACGGTATTCCGAAGACCCCTGATATTTGGGTCCAAAAAAGACGCCCCCGCCGACTTTGAGACCAAAGGACCGATCAGAAGCCAATGTGCTGACTGACCCAAGCCCGACGGTAAGTATGCCAGCTACGATGGCCGTGGAAAGAAAAGAAGCGCGCATAACGGGTCTCATAGGGTGGTGGGGCGGCACAGGGTATTTATGTCCCGTATCTACCCCTATCGTGTATTTGTCTGGCATGTGACCGTGCCTCAATCCAGTTAATTCGCCTTTAGTGTCGCCGCTGCGGCCCTTTGCCTTTTTGGGTGTCGTGCGCCGTACGCTTTGGCTGCGATGTTGCCAAGACTGCAAGCCGTGCCTATCTCCCAAGCAAGAAAGAGCGGTCGAAGGAGTGAAGAATATGAACAACGGATCGAATGATGGCATGTCAGGCGGTGGTGGCGCCGGTGGTTTTGGTGGCGGACCACAAGGGCCGAACCGGCTGTTTGATGAATTTGCCAAATTGGTGACCGACGCTGCCGGCATGGCTCAGGGCGCGCGGCGCGAAGTCGAAACAGTGATCAAGTCGCAAGGCGAACGTTTGATCGGCCAGATGGATCTGGTGCAGCGCGACGAATTTGAGGCCGTCAAAGAGATGGCAGCTAAAGCCCGTTTGGAAAACGAAGCGCTGCGGACAGAGCTTGAAGCGCTGAAAGCCGCTGTTGCCGACTTGGCATCACCGAAGGCCTCTGCGGCCAAGAAAAGCTAGATTTGGGTCCTTCACCGGTTTGATGAGGCGGTCTGCGGGCCGCCTTTTTTTGTGCCGTTCAGGCTTAGGTGGTTGGATTGTGTCGGTGGGACCGTGCACGCGGGCAAGTTTTGCGTTGGCCAATGAAAACTTTTTTCGCCCTGTGCACGGCTGTGGATGACGGGCCGAATCCCGAGTCAATTGAATCACTTGATCGGACTTGCCAAGAGGCTGATTCAACTGTCCCCAAACCTTCGCGGGGGATGGAGCGCCATGCGGGGCTTTGCCAGCCCAGCCGTCGTTATATTCTGAATTTGTTGATTGATTCGCGTTCGCCTGATCGGCTTGTCTCGCGTCTTTTGCCGGTTTTCGAAAAGCCGTTTCGACTGCGTCTGTGCGGGACAGCCTGTCTTGCGCCGCTGAGCCATTTATGCCAACCGGGGAGAAGTCCGTCATGGCGCTGACTGATGTTGCTTTTGAACGTGGTAGCCATCCCGTCGATGCAATTGAGTATTTTGCAGACATCAACAAATGGGTTTTTGAACGTCCGGCTGAGGACGAAATCTCGATTCTCGTGAAGGGAATCTGGACGGATTACACTGTTTCTTTCTCTTGGATGGAAGACTTTGAAGCCCTCCACATCGCCTGTGCCTTCGACATGAAAGTGCCGGATACGCGGTTGGTGGAGATCATGCGGCTGTTGTCTTTGGTCAATGAACAAATGCTGTTTGGGCACTTTGATTTGTGGGTGCAGGACGGGTCTGTGATGTTCCGCCACGCCATGCCGTTGTCCGGTGGCGCTGAGCCCAATGAAGCGCAAATTGAGTGCCTGCTCGAAAGCGCGCTTACCAGCTGTGAGCGCTACTATCAGGCGTTCCAATTTGTGGTGTGGACGGACAAGCCCGCCAGCGTGGCGCTGGACAGCGTGTTGTTTGATACCGTGGGTGAGGCGTAAGCGCGATGTCCGGGCACTCAGGCCGTGCTGGCAAAGCCATGACGCTGTGCCTTGTGGGCGCGGGCAACATGGGCGGCGCCATGTTGCGGGGTTGGTTGGAGGCTGGTACCGATCCAGCCTTGATAACCGTGCTGGACCCGTCGCCGCCGCCTGCCATGTCGGATATGCTGAAGTCTTATAGCGTGCGGCATGTGACCGAGGCGGCCCATGTTGGTGTGGTGGACTTCGTTCTGGTGGCGGTGAAGCCTCAGATTATTGCTGCCGTTTTGAAGGACCTTGGACCGTTGATTGGCCCTGAGACAGTTTTGGCTTCGGTTGCAGCGGGCACTTTGATTGCACAACTGGAAGTGCCCTTTGCGGGTACAGCCTCGCGGATCATCCGGGTCATGCCCAACACGCCAGCTTTGATTGGGCAGGCCATATCCGTTTGCGTTGCCAACGAGGGTGTTACTCCGCAGCAGCGCAAGACCGTAACCGGTCTCTTGGAAGCGATTGGCGACGTGGCGTGGGTTGAAGATGAGGCACTCATCGATGCTGTCACCGGCGTGAGCGGCAGTGGTCCGGCCTACGTTTTTTATCTGGCGGAGGCGCTGGCGGCGGCGGGTGAGGCGGCGGGCCTCCCTGCCGCTTTGGCCTCCCAATTGGCTGTGGCAACGGTTGCGGGCGCTGGCAATTTGCTGAAACAGTCTGATGAGGACGCTGCCACTTTGCGTTCTAATGTCACTTCGCCAAACGGAACCACCCAAGCGGCGCTTGAAGTTTTGATGGCCGATGATGGATTGGGGCCCTTGATGAAAGAGGCTGTGGCGGCGGCCACCAACCGATCCAAGGAACTGGCTGGTTAGAGGACGAAAGCGCGTGAGCGAAACGATTACGTTTGATGAGTTTTTGGCTGTCGATATTCGCGTTGGCACGGTGGTGAAAGCTGAACCGTTTCCGGAAGCGCGCAAGCCCGCCATCAAACTGGTGATCGATTTTGGGGACGAGATCGGTCAGAAAAAGTCGTCTGCTCAGATCACCGTGCACTACCAACCGGACCATCTAGTTGGACGACAGGTACTGGCCGTTACCAATTTTCCGCCCCGTCAGATCGGTCCGTTTATGTCCGAAGTTTTGACGCTGGGCTTTGCGGATGCCAACGGCGACATCGTTCTTGCAGCGGTCGATAAAACCGTGCCCAATGGCGAAAAGCTCATGTAAGTGCGGTATCGATCATGACGGCTGAAAGCTCTCCCTCCCACGCAACAATAGAGGCTTTGCGCACGCCGGATGAGCGCTTTGCCGATCTGCCCGATTGGCCCTACCCACCCTGTTATATCGATAATCTACCGGGCTATGAGGGGCTGCGCGTTCATTATGTCGCAGTGGGGCCAAAGGATGCTAAGCACACAATCCTGTGCCTCCATGGCGAGCCGACATGGGCTTACCTTTATCGAAAAATGATCCCTGTTTTCGTGGAGGCGGGTTGTCGCGTGATCGCGCCTGATTGGTTGGGTTTTGGCCGGTCAGACAAGCCGGTGGATGATGGTGTTTACGGGTTTCACTTTCACCGCGCCATGATGCTGCGGTTTGTGGAAGCGCTGGATCTCACCTCAATAACGTTGGTTGTGCAGGATTGGGGTGGTCTTCTTGGGCTCACCTTGCCCCATGAAATGCCTGAGCGGTTTGCCCGTTTGTTGATCATGAACACCGCTCTTGCGGTTGGCAAAACGCCGGGTGCCGGCTTCTTGGCCTGGAAGGCCTATGCAGCCAGTCAGCCGGATATGGATGTGGGGAAGTTGATCGCCCGTGGCACTCCGGTCATTGGTGATGCGGAGATCGCTGCCTACAACGCGCCTTATCCCGATATCCGCTACAAAGCCGGTGTTCGGCGTTTCCCGGAAATGGTGATGGTTGAGCCGGGCATGGAAGGCATTGAGACCAGTAAGACGGCCGTTGATTTTTGGCGGGAACGTTGGGAGGGCCAAAGCTTCATGGCTGTTGGTGGCGCAGACCCCGTTTTGGGACTGGACACAATGCAGGCCATGCGCGGCATCATACGCAATTGCCCCGAACCGCTGGTGTTGCCGGAAGCGGGTCATTTTGTTCAGGAGTGGGGAGGCGAAGTTGCCCGCGCCGCCCTTAAGGCGTTTGACGGCGCTTAAGTGCGCCGCGCCAACCAATCGAATTCTGCTCTACAGGATTTTGAGATCGATCGCTTTTGGACCTTTGCCTTTTTTATCGGGCTCCACGTCAAATTCGATCTTTTGACCCTCTTGCAATGTGGTCATGCCAGATCGTTCTACGGCTGAAATATGGACAAAAATATCGGTCGCATCATCATCAGGCGTGATGAAACCATAGCCTTTATCGGCGTTAAAAAATTTAACTGTTCCTTGCATGCTCACTTCCAAGTTCCTCCCGGATGCCATCGGCTTGGTTTGGTTGGTTCGGCGGTGGCGTCGGGGAAAGGAAGTGATGCACATTGTTTTGTTGCCATCGGGAAGCGGGGCATCACGCATTTGACTCAGCCTGGCATTTCACCGCAGGCGATCAAAAGTCTTCTCGATTGACGAGCCGGTTCGTCCTCGGTTCCGGCGGCTCTAATTCCAGTCTCCGGGCAGCGGCCCGAACGGCACCGTTATGCGCGACAAAACGCCGCGCAATCAAGGGGTGGGCGCGTTTTTTTTGATTTCCGGTTCTGTATCGATTGTGTCCGCACCAGCGATGGAAACCAGCAAAATCGCTCCGAAAAGCATCGCGCAACCCATATAACCCAGCACATCAAGACGCTCTCCCAAAAGCAGAGCGCCTCCCAGTGCGGCAAACAGGGCTTCGGAAGATAGAAGAATTCCGGCGTCAGCATGGTTCGTAAACTGCTGACAAAAGGCCATGAGGGTGAAGGCGAGGGCTCCCGCAATTAGGCCTGCGTAGAGAATTTCCGGTGCTGCGGCAGCGATCAACCCGAGCGATGGCAACGGTTCGAATTGGACGCCAAATGCTTGGCAAAGCCCGAAACCCAGCAATCCGGCAAGGCCACAGATCAGGAACTGCGCCGCGGCCAAGGCCATGGGCCGCCCGCTGGTCTGGGCTGCGTGGCCCACAGCGAGTACATGAAATGCCGCCAGCACGGCTGCGCCAACCATGACCCAGTCGCCCCAAGTAAGCTGATTGAGACCACCTCCACCGATGAACCAGATGCCAACCAGCGCTGTCGCCGCGCTTGGCCAGACAATCCAGTGTTGTCGCTGCCCCAACAGCACCCAGGCGATCATGGGAACCAGCACAACGTACAGTCCGGTCAACATGCCGGCGTTGGTGACGGTGGTGGCCAAGATCCCAACTTGCTGGAGCGCCATCGCTGCAAAGAACACGATACCCGCCATAGCGAGCGAACGTATGTGCGTTGGAGACAGTGATTTTGCATCGCTGCGCCGTGTTTCCCAGATCACAAACGGGACCAGAGCAAGTGATGCAAGGCAGAACCGAAGTCCCAAAAACAAAAAAGGGGCCGATTGAGTCCATGGCGGTGGATTGGGCAATGAAGCCAC
>JBCBYZ010000028.1:0-29100 GCA_039815595.1 Pseudomonadota bacterium
CGTTCCAACGTAACGCACGTCCGCCCCACTCTCGATCAACAAACGCGCCACCAAGAGCTCCGAACCTTCATAGCCCGACAGTGTAATGCGACCGTTGATGGGCTTGGCGCTCAAAGCACCTTGAATGGCGGGCAAAATTGCGTTTTGCGCGTTGGCAACAGCCTTTTTAGAGACGCCACAGGCCTCTCCGATACCGGCCAACCAGTTGATCGTACCGTCTACACCCACGGGCGCAGAACCCACGATGGGACGTCCAGCGGCACTGAATTCCCTAAAGGAAGCCGTGTAAAACGGATGAATGGCGGCAACAGCCGCGCAATCCAGAGCGGAATACAACTCGCGCCATTCGCGTGTGGGAACAACCGTCCCCGCTTCCAGACCCATCGGCTCCAACATGGCGCCAATAGAGATGGGATCGACGGGAAACATCTCCCCAACCATCGTAATCTTGGGCTTGCCACCATCCTTCAAAGAGGCTGGCGCTTGCACAGGGCCCTGCGCGATCTCTTTGCGGGCGTAGCTGAGCATGGCCCCCGCTAGCACGTCCTTGGCTTCCGCATGAGTGGGAATACCAAAACCCGGCACGTCGATACCGACGATACGAACACCATCAATCGCTTCGGGCAACATCTGCAACGGCACACCGGATGCGGTGGGCACGCACAGATTGGTCACAACGATGGCGTCATACTTATCCGGATCAGCCATCTCGTGAACCGCGTCGCGGATATCTTCATAAAGCTTACCGGTCACGAGGCTTTCAGAATCAAACGGCACATAGCCGACCGTCCGCCGGGCACCGTAAAAATGCGATGTGAACGTGAGGCCGTAAACGCAGCACGCTGAACCGGATAGGATTGTCGCCGTGCGGCGCATCCGAAGCCCAACGCGCAAAGACCCAAACGCGGGGCACATGCTCTGCGGCTGGTCATGGGGACCTTGAGGATAGTCCTTGGCGTATTGGTCAAGCAGCGTGCTTTTGCCCGCTTTCTTGGCGGCAGCCTTCATGGTCTCAGCTCCGGCGTGGCAACCACCAGCCGTCACTTCTTCGACGCTCACGTCCGCACTCTCCGCATCAATCACGTCGATGTCGTCAGCAATCCGCTCGTCGAGTTTTGTAAGATCATCCATCATGACGCATCACACGTTGTCGTAGACAACTTCCAAGGAATCCTTGGAAATCATGGATGGATCACACATGTCCTCAGCCACTGCTGGCTCAAGAATGTAATCGGCACCGGTTTCGGAAGCGGCGAACAAGCCCAACAGACCATCCTGGTCCAAAGGAGATGGCTGGCGCGGCGGCGCCGTCATCATGTTTTCAGCCAGTTCGGAGAACATTGGACCCCATTTGTCTTTGGGGTCGCCAACAATCTGATAGCTGGCGGATTTTCGGCGGATGTCTTCGTCTTGCGGAATCGCAGCCAGAACGGGAATGCCGACTTTCTCCGCGAACGCGGCAGCCTCACCGGTGCCATCGTCCTTGTTCACCAACATACCCGCAACACCAACGTTGCCACCCAACTTGCGGAAATACTCAACCGCAGAGCACACGTTGTTGGCCACATAGAGCGACTGCAGGTCGTTTGAACCGACAACAATCACCTTTTGACACATGTCACGGGCAATCGGCAGACCGAAGCCACCACAGACAACATCGCCCAGGAAATCGAGCAAAACGTAATCGAAATCCCACTCGTGAAAGCCGAGTTTTTCGAGCAACTCAAAGCCATGAATGATGCCACGACCGCCGCAACCGCGACCCACTTCAGGACCACCAAGCTCCATGGCAAAAACACCATCGCGCTTGAAGCACACGTCAGAGATCGTCACTTCTTCACCCGCAGCCTTTTTGGCCGAGGACATTTCCAAAATGGTTGGGCAGGAACGACCACCAAACAAAAGCGAGGTCGTGTCGGACTTCGGATCACAACCGATCAACAGAACCTTCTTGCCCTGCTGAGCCAGATTGTAAGACAGGTTGGCCAGCGAAAAGCTCTTGCCGATGCCACCTTTCCCATAGATCGCAATAATCTGGGTTTCTTTGGTCACTTCACCCGTGTGCACAGGATCGGGCTCTTGCTCGGCCTCATCCTTCAACAGGTTGAAAATATCGACGCCGTCCTTGGGCTTTTCGCCCCCGCCGCCACTGCGATCGCTTACGTCGCGCAAAAAGGTGTCTTTAACTGCATCGGTCATCCGATGTCCCTCCAGTTTAGGATCATTTTTAAACAATCCGCGTCGCCAAACGCGGTCTCATAGGCACCGGCGGCATCGCCAACCGGCATCTCGTGTGTGATCAGGCTGTCGAGCGATAGCGCGCCGCTTTCGAGCAGCTTGAGCACGCCAGCAAGGTCCGAAGGCTTCCACTCAGCAGCGACCCGCAACCGCGCCTCCTTCATGAAGGCGGGCGGAAAATCGAAGCTCACGCGCTTGCTGTAGAAACCGGCAAGGCAGATCTCGCCGCCGGGACGCAAATGGCTGATCAACGCATCGACGATGGCAGCATCGCCAGTAACATCGACGATGGCTCCGTAGTCGCGACGGTCATCTTCCGACGGATCGATAACAGTGTAACCCGCCGCTCCATCGCGTCGGGCCTTGTTGGTTTCCCAAACAGTTGGGGCAACGCCACCAAGAGCGATGGTCAACCGAGCCATCAGGCGGCCAAGGACCCCGTGCCCGGCAATCAAAGTTGGAAGCGGCCCGGCCACCAGTGCGTGGTACGCAGTGGCGGCCAAAGCCAGCAAAACGCCTTCGCGCCCGGTCTTTTGCGGTAACACGACACTGCGTGCACCGTCCGTGATGAGGTGAGACGCCGTCCCGCCAAACAGGCCACGCACTTCCGTGTAAGCGGAGCAACCGGGGACAAAGACTGTGTCGCCGACCGTGTGGCCAGACGCAGCACCCGCGCTGACGATTTCACCCACCGTCTCGTATCCCGGCACAAGCGGGTAATCGAGACCGGGAAAAGGCGGCATATCTCCCGTCCACAACAGCCGTTCGGTGCCTGTGCTGATGCCCGACCAGAGGGATTTCACGACAATGTCGCCATCCTCCGGCTCGCGCAAATCCACAGCACGACAGTCCAGAACGCCTGGTTTTTCAAAGATGACGGCCTGTGACCGCATATTCTGCCTACCTTATTAGCACCCGTGGGTGATGAATTGTGCAGGCTCCCTATGTGTCACCATAAATCGACAACACTATCTGTCAATCAAAATAGACAGACACTTCACGCTTTTTCGGCAACGATGAAGCTCGTTATCAAGGGCGCGCGGGCCGAAAGGCTGCGCGAACGGGCAAACCCGGCTCGTTTGAGCATTTCAAAGAGCAAGGCAGGGCTGCGGGGCCGTCCACTGCCCATCGCGTACAGATAAAAATTAAAATAGGCGTCTGATATCCTGTGCGCGCTGCCACCGGTGGACATCGGCTCTGCGATCAAGAGCTTTCCGCCCGAAGGGAGCGCTGCATAGACCGAATCGAGAATCGCTTGTGCCGGTTCGTCGTCGTGATCGTGAAGAATGCGCACCAAGCTGGCCAAATCAGCGCCCTGTGGCAGGGGATCATCAAAAAACGAACCACCGTGAACTTGAGTGCGTCCACTGAGGCCCACTTCTTCAAATCGAGACGCCGCACGTTCCGCCACTTGCGGCAGGTCAAACAACCTTAATTGAAGATGATCATGCTGGGCGGCCACGGCCTTTATGAAGGCCCCCTCACCACCCCCCACGTCCAGCAAAACGTTGTGGTCGCGAAAATTGAAAGACGCCAAGACTTCGGTCGCCACCATCTTCTGACTTTCCGCCATCAAGGTGGAGTATTCGGCTACCTGCTCAGCGCTGGATTGGGCGGGATCATCACTCATGGCATAAGCCCAGTAGCGTGACAGGTTGGTCTTTGCCTCACCTTGGCCCCTACCCTCGCGCAAAAGCGCCACCGGATTGGTCAAGTCCTTGTAGAGCGCGCCGTGGTGTCGGATCATCGCCAGCACGCCAGGGTTGATCAAAAGAGCGGAACCCAAATCACCAAGCCGGTAGCGGGAACCGCTCTTCTCCATTAGGCGCAACGACACAGCCGCATCTGCAAGACGTCGCGTCTCGTCTTCGCGCAACTCGAGTGCACCGGCCAAGTCGGGCAGAGATTTACCCGGATTTCGGACAGCCTCCAGCGCGCCCGTTTCCACACAGGCAGCCAACACCTGCGAGTAAACAAAGCCTGAGACGATATCGAAAAGCTCGCTCTGGCGGGTTCGCACAACGGGGCGTGTGGGCCAAAACCAAGCTGCAAAGCGGTGAAACCGGGGGGACGTGAGGCAACGCTCACGAAAATTAAGCCAAGCGTCCAGCACGATAGTTTGCGTGCCTCCCCGAAAGCCGGTCCAAGTAAAACGCGCCCGGCTGGACGGCTGGAACCGCGTTAAAAGAAAAGCCCGAGGGCGTTCATGGCCACCGGGCTGTTACAGGTGCCGGGGCAGTCACACCCTGCCTAGGCGGTGGCCGAGGCCAACTCGGCAGGCACCAACCGCTTGGACTGGGCCAAAATCAAATCCTTCAGCGATTGCGATCCCTCGCAATCGGGAATGGACGCAACGGCCTCCGCCACCACCTGCGAGAGGCGTTTGACGGTCCCTTTCAGGCCGTAGACGTCCACGGCGGAGGGCCTGTGATGACTGGCGTCCTGCCCAACGGGCTTGCCAGCTTCCTCACGATTTCCCCGCGCGTCCAACAGATCATCGGCAAGCTGGTAAGCTTCACCGATTCTCATGCCTAACGGACGCCAAGGCTGGGGATTTGCTCCCGCAGCCAAGGCGCCCGCACTCACTGCGCCGACAAAGAGGGAGCCTGTCTTAGCGCAGTGATATTCTTTCAGATTGATGGCCTTTTCGCTCTCCCACGCCTGACCGGCGACAATGCCACCGGCCATACCGACGGCGGAGGACACGCAAGACACCAACCCAACCAAACGCTCAGGGTGATCAGCACACCCGTCGCAAAGAGCCTGAAACGCCTGCACGATAAGCCCGTCACCGGCCAACACAGCGATCTCTTCGCCGTAGAGCTGGTGTACGGTGGCCTTTCCGCGCCGCAGATCCGCATCATCAAAGCAGGGAAGGTCGTCATGCACGAGCGACGCGCAGTGCATCAACTCGATCGCCGCCGCTGCACCGTCCACACAGGCCACATCACGGTCACCACCGCCACTGGCGGCAGCAACAGCAAGCGTGAGCTGCGGGCGCAACCGCGCTCCGCCCGGAAATACGGCGGAGTGAACAGCCTTGGACAACATGGGGGGGCATCCACGCCCGGTCGCCCGGTCAACGGCAGTTTCTAGGCACTGTTCGATGCGAGCTTCGTGGTCCATTCCCATTCCTTCCCAAATGATTGTCAATTTTAGATGACATATTTGGATGTTGAGTTATATTGACACACTTGGAATGGAAAGCAAGCAAAGCTTTCCTTGAGGGAAGGGTTTTTTATGCTGGCCAAGCCGGAAAAACCGACAGTGGTTGTGGGTGCAGGCATGGCCGGCCTATCAGCCGCCATGGCGCTGGCAGCTGCCGGTGAACCGGTTACCCTTCTGGAAATGCAGACTTATCCCGGCGGAAAAATGCGCCAACTGGCGGTGGATGAAGCAACACAGCACCGCGGCATCGATTCCGGCCCCACGGTGTTCACCATGAAATGGGTGTTTGAGCGCTTATTCGCCGCCTGCGACACCACTCCGGAGCGGGAGTTGACCCTCACCAAGGCCGATATTCTGGCCCGACATGCCTGGCAACAGCCCTCAAACACCGAATCATCCACCTTCGATCTGTTTGCCGACGAAAAAGCCTCCATCGATTCTGTCGGGCGGTTCTTTGACGCTGAAAACGCTAAAGGCTTTGAGCGCTTTTCCAAGGATGCAGCCACCATCTTTGACACATTGCGCGACACGTTTATCGCCGCGCCGCGCCCCTCGCCCATCGGGCTTGGGCGCCGCGTGGGCTTGGGCCAACCCTCAAAGCTGTTCGCGTTGCGGCCGTTTTCAACACTGTGGGGCGCTCTGGGAGACTATTTTCCAGACCCGCGTTTGCGCCAGCTGTTTGGCCGCTATGCCACTTATGTTGGCTCCTCTCCTTATCTGGCTCCCGCAACGTTGATGTTGATCGCCCATGTGGAACAAACTGGCGTATGGACCATAGACGGCGGCATGCACGCTCTGGCCAAGGCCATGCGCCGCGTGGCGAAGGCCCATGGCGCAAACATCCGCGAGACGTCCCGAGTGACGCAGATTGAAACGGAATTTGGTGCGGTTACCGGCGTGCGCTTGGCAAACGGCGAACGGATAGACGCGGCGCGCGTGCTTTGGTGTGGCGATGTCTCCGCCCTCACCCGCGATATGTTTGGCGAGCGGGCACCGTCCGTTCCCTTCGTCAAAGAACAGAAGCGCTCCCTGTCAGCCATCACCTGGTCGGCTCGCGCCAAGACAAGCGGGATGGAGTTGGACCATCACAACGTCTTGTTCTCCAACGACTACAAGGCGGAATTTGATTCAATCTTTCGACGCAACGCGGCGCATCGCCAGGTCCCGCAAGACCCCACGGTTTACATCTGCGCGCAGGATCGCCACGCGACCTCCGACGCAATGGGCAGCGACGGAGCGGGCACCCCGCAAGACCGAGAACGCTTGCTGTGCCTCATCAACGCGCCCGCCTTCGGCGATCGCAGGACCCTGACGCCCGAGGAACTGGCCACATGTCAAACCAATATGCAGGCCCGTTTGCAGGCCTGTGGCCTGACAGTCGAACTGGAACCCGCACAAACAATCATCACCCAGCCATCGGACTTCAACACGCTGTTTCCGGGATCGGGGGGAGCTTTGTACGGCCGGGCCAGCCATGGCTGGACGGCATCCTTTGCCAGACCGGGCTCGAAGACGAAACTGCCGGGGCTGTATCTAGCCGGGGGCAGCGTGCACCCGGGAGCGGGCGTTCCGATGGCAACCCTTTCGGGGATGCTGGCGGCGCAGCAGATCATCGAGGACCGCGTTTCGACCTGACGGTCCCGCCACAAGGGTATGGATGGTGGTATGCGGACGGAATCAGCGATGACGGCGCATACGGCTTCTCGATTATCGCACTGATTGGTTCGGTTTTTTCACCGTATTACGCATGGTCAGGCCGCCACAATCCGCATGACTATTGCGCTTTGAATGTCGGCATATACGGGCGCGGCAAAAAACGCTGGACCATGACCGAGCGCCGCAGCAACGCTGTTAAACAAGCCCAGCACAGCATCGCTATTGGCCCAAGTTCTCTAGAGTGGGACGGCAACGCGCTCACGATCCACATTGATGAATGGGCCGTTCCCCTTCCCCGCAAGGTGCGCGGTACGTTGCGTGTGACTCCAACCGGGCTGAATACCCAGACATTTTCACTGGATGATGCGGGCCGCCACCAATGGTGCCCCATCGCCCCAAGCGCTCGGATCGAAGCCGACTTGTCAGCTCCAAACCTGCGGTTCAGTGGCCACGGTTACATTGATAGCAATTGGGGCACGGAGCCGCTTGAGGCGGGGTTCACCCATTGGGACTGGTCCCGCGCCAGCCTAAAAAAAGGGGCTGGACTTTTATACGATGCGTTTCAACGCGACAGCACGAACCGCCAATTGGCACTGCACTTTAAGGAAGATGGCAGTTTTGAGCACATCGCACCGCCGCTGCGCCAAAAACTTAAAAATTGCCCTATTTGGCGTATGCCCCGCACCACACTGGCGGAGGCAGGTGTCGTATCCAA
This sequence comes from Pseudomonadota bacterium, assembly GCA_039815595.1. GTDB lineage: Bacteria > Pseudomonadota > Alphaproteobacteria > Rhizobiales > Rhizobiaceae > Pseudahrensia. The sequence goes on from JBCBYZ010000028.1 coordinate 7,778, forward strand.
GATCAAAGCGACCCAGGAAGACACGCCGTTTTATTCGCGCTCTTGGATGCAGACCGAATTTTTAGGTGAACCAACACTGGCCGTACATGAGAGCTTGGACCTCAACAAATTCGCCAACCCGATCATCCGCACCCTTTTGCCGTTTCGGATGCCGCGCCGGTATTTTTGAAACGCCCTACTCCGCCTGCTTGCTCTTTTCGGCCTCGTTGGCCGCCTTTTGGGCGGCCTCTTCATCGGCCTCGTCCAGCTTACGAAGGCTGCGCAACTGCGACCAAAAAAAAGCGACCGGAATGGCAGCAAAGACCAACACTTCGAAAAATGTCCACCAACCTTCCGATGTCATAGTGCTGCCCTTCCCGTCCTAAACCGCCGCGCCCTTTAAGCGGGCGATGCACCGTTGAGCTGCCAAATTTTCGCACTCAGAGCCACTGCGATACTCACCCAGATCAGGTAGGGGATTAGCATCAAGCCCGCCGTGGGCACCAAAGCGTAGAACAGCACAATCTGCAAAAGGACGGAAAGCCACAGCAACCCGGCCTCAATCGTCGCGGCTCGAATTCTCCGCAGGCCGAAAAAGAAATACGACCAAGCGGCGTTAAGAACCAGTGACGCGACATACACAGCCAATGCCACTTGACCGGCCACGGTGCTACCCGCGGCTTCCCAGACCATCCAACCGGCAACCGCGTTCAACAGGTACAAGACCAGCCAAACAACCGGGAACGCCCAATCCGGCGGCTGCCAGCTGGGCTTTTGCAAATTACGGAACCATTCGTCCGGCTTAAAAATTCCACCGGACATGGCAGCGGCAAAATTTAAGCCGACAAAGGCGAGGAGCGACCAGCTCATGAAGTGTTCCTAAAGTTCGTAAGGACTGCCCCAGACATAGGGCACGTGCTGTATCGTTGGCATGGATCACTCTGACGCGCCACAACGCATAAAACGCAATGGCCAACGGTGCAGTTAAACAATCAGTCGCCAAAAAGCCTCAAGAGGCCCGCGACCCGATCAGCTTTTCTTGGCTTTTCAAACGGCCAACGAGATCAAGCAACCACTCGGTTTTGCCTCGCGGGTCTTCATGCGGATCGACGGCTGCGTCGACAAGATACGACACTTCATCCAGCGCAGGCGCATCATCACAGGTGTGCTGTTCCCATCGCCCGGAATAAGCTTTGAGCAGCAGAGCCACCTTTTGCCGTTTGGTCGTGAAGGCCCGCTGGTCGATGGAGTTATACCCGTTCTTGCGCACCTGTTCACCGATCGCAGAGTAAACAAGGGCCGCAGCGCGCACACCGGTCTGGCAATTCTTTGGCAGATCGCCAATCCCCGTCAGCGCACGCTCGTTAATAAGATCAGCGGTTTCCAACAATTTGGCCACCACCCGGCCCAAAGCCTCAGAATAGTGTGGCGCTGCGATCAGTTCCGCACTGGAAAGACCTTCGGCCACTAGCCAGTCTTCCGGTAAATAGCAGCGCCCGTTGCGTGCGTCCTCGCCCACATCGCGAGCGATGTTGATTAGTTGCATGGCAACACCGAGATCGCAGGCCCGCGCAAGGGTGCGCTGCGACCGCCTACTCATAAGCAGGCTCATCATCACACCCACCGTGCCCGCCACGCGGGCGCCATAGTCGATGACGTCGCCAATCGTGTTGTAGCAACGGCCTGACAAATCCCATTCAAACCCCTCCACCATGGAAAGTGGAACAGCGTCAGGAATATCGTGTTTGCGCACAACGTCCGCAAACAAGCGGTCAGCAGCATGATCATCCGGACGGCCTTCATAGGCGCGGTTGATACGAACGCGCAGCTTTTGCGCCGCAGCCATGGTGGCTCGCGGATCATCCACCAAATCATCGGAGACCCGACAAAAAGCGTAGAGAGACATCGCGTCAAGCCGCATTTCAGATGGCAACAAACGGGAGGCCGCGTAAAAGCTCTTGGAACCCACACGAATGATGTCCGCACAATCCGCCTTGTCCTGCGCCGTGGCAAAGGCTTGACCTTTGGCCTCGTCAGCCAGAGCGGCGAACTGTTTGTGGGTTTGAATGGACACTATGCGGCCCGACTGGCGAGGGCATCTGCCGCATGGGGCACAACCTCATCCAACACCTTGGCCGATGTCACAACACCCGGCAGACCTGCGCCGGGATGTGTGCCCGCACCAACCAGATACAAGCGCTCAATCCCTTCGCATTCGTTGTGGGGGCGGAACCATCCGCTTTGGAAAATGCGCGGTTCAGGTCCAAAGGCCGCCCCATGGGGCGCGTTGAGGCGGTCACGGAAATCCAGCGGCGTCATCATCTTTGACGTCACAACGTGATCGCCTACGCCCGGCATAATGGTTTCGTCCAACGCCTTTTCGATGCGCTTGCGATAGGGTTCCGCCATCGTTTCCCAGTCCGTATCGCCTTCCAAATGCGGCACAGGGGCCAGCACGTAGAAAGCGTCATGCCCCTCTGGCGCGACGGATGGATCACTGGCAGATGGGCGATGCAAGTAGAGGGAAAAGTCGTCCGCCAGCACCTTTTTTTCAAAAATGTCGGACAGCAAATCGCCGTAGCGCGGCCCCATGAGAATGGTGTGGTGATCCACGTCTTCATAGCGCTTGTCAGTACCGAAATACCAAACGAACAAGCTCATAGAGAGTTTCAGCTTATCAAGCTTGCGGTCGCTCCACACACGGTCCTTTTGCTTGCGCAAGAGATGCTTGTGCGTGAAGACCGAGTCGGCATTGCTGACCACCACATCGGCGTTCAGCGTTTCACCGTTTTCCAGCACCACGCCAGTTGCGCGGGCGCCCTCCAACGCGATGTGATCAACGGGCGTGTTCAGACGGATGGAGCCGCCCTGCCCGATCACGAGGTCGACCATGCCCTGCACCAGCGCACCCGTGCCACCCATGGCATAGTGCACACCTGCAGACCGTTCGAGATACGCGATCAGCGAATACATCGCCGTCACCCGCATAGGATTGCCGCCAATAAACAGGGGATGGAAACTAAAAGCCTGACGCAGCTTTTCGTTTTTGATCAAGCGCTTCACATGACCGTAGACCGAGCGGTCTGCGCGGTTCATCGCCAAGGCGGGAACGTATGACAGCATTTTGGCCAGACGGCTAAACGGTTTGTCCATCAAATCAAAACCAACGCGGTAGTTGGCTTCGCTCTCTTTCAGAAATTTTGCATAACCCTTCAGATCCTTGGGGTTGAGCCGCGCAACCTCCGCCTCCATGAAATCGGCATCGCCATTGCAGGCAAATGTCTCGCCATCGTGAAACCGGATTCGGTAAAACGGGTCCATTGGCTTGAGAGTGACGTGGTCTTCCATGCGCTTTCCGCACAGGTGCCAAAGCTCTTCAAAAACAAAAGGAGCGGTCACAATTGTCGGGCCGGCATCAAACGTAAACCCGTCTTGACGAAACACGCTCGCCCGACCGCCGCACTGCTCCAACCGCTCAACGATGGTAACGTCATAGCCCCGTGCGCCCAGACGAATAGCAGCCGCTAATCCACCAAATCCAGCACCGATGAGAATAGCTTTGGCGCGGTCACCCCCGTTGGAATCACCGTCCGGCAGACCGGAACGACCGGTTGGCGTGGCAGTGTCGAAAGACTTTGGCGCGATATGTGTATTCATTTTTAGACACTACCGTGTGTCCAGTTGATTTGGCAAGCAATCATCCATCAACGGGCTGTGCAGAGGCGGTCCCATTTGCGTGTTTAAGATGAAACTCGGATATGATGTTCGATACACGATCCGGCAGCTCCTCATGGACCAGATGCCCGGCATCCGCGATGCGCACCATCTCACCCCGTTTAAGCAACGCCGCAGTATCGTCCGCAGAGGCGGGATCAATGGTTCCGTCTTTCATGCCGATGATCTGTAAAACCGGGCTGTCCAAACGGCGCAAGCGCGTGCTCATTGTGGTGAGATCCCAATGAGCCATCATTTCCAACGTGCCTTCGATGTGATGGCGTGAGCACAGGGCCCGTTGGTAAAGATCAATCCCCTGATCATCCAGCACAGAGCCCGTGGACGCGATGAGGTCTTCCACCCGACTGCGTGACGCTGCGCCAAATGCAAACAGGCGCGGCGCAAATGGATTGAGAAACAACAATCGCGCCGCAGCCGGAAATATGTAGGCCGCCATTCCGGGAAACGGATAAAACGCGCCATTGATGGAGACTAAAGGCGTTTGCCAGCTCAAATCTTGAGCAAGCCGCACACCCAAGGCAGCACCAGCGGAATGACCGACTGTTAAGTCCGGAACAAAACCGGTGTGCCGCAACAGCTCAGCCAAAGCCCCTGCCACCGCCTCCATGGCAGGCACACGCCGCGCAAAAGGGCTGGAAAAGCCGTGTCCGGGCAGATCGAGGGCCAGCACATCAAAGCGCTGTGCCAGCAAGGGCAGCAAGTCGCGAAACGAATGCGTCGTCGCCCCACTGCCGTGCAAAAGGAGCAAACGCGGAGAACCGACCGTTCCCATGCGCTGAAAATGCAGGCGGACGTCCTCGGCGGTGAAAAAATCGCTCGCTGCGCTGTTGGGCCAGGTGTCGCGATTGGCAAGCCAATCCATCATATCAGCCGGCCTTTCTGCGCGGCGCGGACAATGAGTTAGAGACTGCCGCCGACACGTTGTGAGCACTGGCAAACGGCATGGCGACGTACCGCGCGCCCATTGCATCAGCGAGCCTCTGTGTGCGGTTTGAGGGCTGCCGACCCACATCGATCAGCACGCACTGATATCCCTCTACGCGAATAGTAGACGCGACAGAGAGGGCTTCTTCCATGGCTTTAGCCCGGCCACCGCCGCCGTCGAGAGCCACATTGGCACTGCCATCGGTGATCAAAACAATGGTAGGCCGCCGTCCTTTGCGACTTTCCTCCAGCGCCATGGAACGTGCTTCGGCTAACCCGCTGGCCAGTGGCGTGCCGCCACCACCCGGTAGGGTCGCAAGGCTGCGTTTTGCCCGAACTAAAGACCGCGTGGGATCAAGCAGGACCTGCGCAGACTTTCCACGAAACGCAACAAGCCCAACATGATCGCGACGGGCATAGCTTTCGGCCAGTAAAAGTTCGACCGCTCCTTTGGCTTCCGCCAAACGGTTGAGGGCCGTGGAGCCGGAAGCGTCGACTACAAATACGGTGGTGCTGCCCGTCTTCTGTTTGAAGCGCCGGAGATGAAAATCCGACGGGCGCAAATGCAGGTTCTTAGTCGCGTTCGTATGCGAAACCTGTTTTTGTCGAAACGTCTGCCAGGGCGCAGCGGCGCGCAAAGTGGCCAACATATCCAAGCGCTTGCCGGCACTTAAGGCACCCCGACGGGCACCGAGCGGTCGCCCTCGTAAGGCATTGCCCCGACTGCGCCCCTTCCGGCCCGATGACTTGGATTGCTGGACAGCCGTGAGTTGCTGGCGCAATTGCTCCAATAACCCTGGCGGCAAACTGGCCACCAAAGCCTCCACCAACATCTCGTCCGGCGGAAGCTCGGTTTCGGCCTCTTGCTCCTGCACCTCATCTTCTGACTCGTCGTCCGGTCGGTCTTGGTCCGGGTTAGTCGGTTCGGGTTCCGGCGGCTCATTGTCCTGCGAATTGTCGGGCTCCGGTTGTTGATCCACCTCTTCGGGTTCGGTTTCTTCTTGTGGCTCTGCAGCAGAGGCGGGCATCGTGGTGGCCCGACCCAGAAGACTCAATTGCACCGCCCGCTCCATATCAGATTGCGCAAGCTCCTCTCGCTCGTCCAAAGCCGCCAGCGCACGTGCAACCGACAGCAGTTGCAGCGGCGCGCGCATGGACATCAAACCGAAGGCGGCGCACAAGCCGCAGGCATCCGCAACTGGATCAGCAATTGGATTGGCAACTGGGTTCGCGGACAAAACTGTCGCCTCGTCCTCCAACACCAAGTCCAACGCGCGCACGCTGATGCGATCGAGATCCACATGCAGCGCTGCCCGCTCAATCAATGCGGGGTCGAGACCTTCGCCGCCATCGGCGTCTCCCTCGGATTCATCCAGCAGCACAAGCCCAAACCGCGTCGGCAAGAACGCGCTTTCCCCGTCACGCTCCAGCCGAACACCGCCTTCATCCAGCACACCGGTGAGTTGCGCTGACACGGCCTCCGGCAGCAGGTCTGCCATGGGAACTTTGATGACGGCACCATCGGCGCTGGCCAAAAGGCCGGACTGCACCACTCTTTTTCCGCTGGCCAGCGTGGCAGGCAGATCGAGACCCCCCAAAAGCCGTTCGGGCGTTATGGCACAGGGCAAAGTGTGTATCGCAAAACTGTGCAAAGCATCCGTCAGCACGGATAGCCACGCCTCCCGCACGGGACCTGCAGCAGCCTTCACAACAATCACGGCTTTGTCGGTTGTTTTAGGACTGCCTTGCAAAACGACGAATACGCGGATCGCATCAAGGGCGAGCTGCCAACGAAATTGTTCTTGTAAAAGGCTGTCCAACATCGCGTCGCTGTTGGATGTCTCGTCCGCCAATTTCATGTTCGTTGCGGTTGCCATTGCGCGGCTTACGCGGCTTCCCGCTTGGCAAAAATATCGTCCAGCACCCGTTCCACACGCACAGTGCTGCGGGCATCGTCCAGCGGGTTGCGGCGCAACCTGTGAGCCAGCGCCAGCGGAGCCATCGCCCGAATATGGGAATCATCAACCCGTTCCGAAACATCCAGTGCGGCCCGAGCACGGGCTGCCTTGATCAAGGTCAACTCACCGCGCAGGCCGTCCGTTCCCAAGGCGATGCAGATTTCCGCGATCAAAGTGAGGGCCGCATCATCGGCAATCACATCCGGCAAACGCGCCTGCGCATTCAGCAGTCGATTGCGCAGCTTGGTTGTCTCCCGCTGCCACTTTTTGAAAAATGCCACGCGATCCGCCTCATAAGCCTCCCGCCGCCGAATGATTTCCACCCGTTGCTTGGCAGTGTCGGGCGTGCGCACGTCCACAGAAAGGCCAAACCGATCCAGCAACTGTGGCCGTAGTTCTCCCTCTTCCGGGTTTCCGCTGCCCACCAGAACAAACTTGGCCGGATGTTTGAGGCTCAACCCTTCCCGCTCCACCACATTCCAGCCAGAGGCAGCGACATCCAAAAGGACATCCACCAGATGGTCTTCGAGAAGGTTTACCTCGTCGATGTACAAAAAACCGCGATTGGCATCCGCCAGCAGACCGGGTTCATAGACCTTCTCACCAGAAACCAGAGCGCGCTCAATATCTAACGCGCCAAGCACACGATCTTCTGTGGCTCCTAGAGGAAGATCCACCACACTCACCGGAGCGGTTTCAGCCTCCAGGTTATCTTTCGCATTGCATAATTCGCAAGGCGATGTGTCGAGAGGATCGCAACGGTATCGGCAGCCCTTCACAACCTGAACAGGGGGTAGAAGAGACGCCAAACCCCGCACCGCCGTGGTTTTTCCGGTTCCACGATCTCCCAACGCCAACACACCCCCCAAAGACGGATCGACCACGCACAGCATCAGCGCTTCGCGCAAACTGTCCTGACCAACGATGGCGGCAAACGGATATGCAGCTTTGGCCGTATCCATCTTCTTTTTGGCGCTCTGCCTCGTGCCCATTCCCTCAAGTCCTTTGTTTGCCGCACCCTTTTCGTTCACAGCCTCAGCTGCGCCGTACGGCAGGTTAGTTTCTGAGCTTGCGCACGCTAAACCACACGCCGAACAACACCAGCGGCACAGCCAATCCAACGATTTCCTTCACGCCGACGGAAGGTAGGATACCGCTCGTATGGCCAACCACGGCAGCAGCCAGATAGGCCAGAATGCCCAAGGCGTAGTAACTGATCGCAACAACAGAAAGGCCCTCAACGGTCTTTTGCAGCTTGTATTGCGCCTCGGCACGCACGTTCATGGATTCAAGCAGCGCTTGGTTTTGCTTGCCGATGGCAACCTCGATGCGTCCCCGCAAAAGCTGTGTCGCACGGCTGATACGCTGGGCTGTCTCTTCCTGACGGGTCAGTATCGCACGATAGGTCCGCGCGGCGGGGTTCATGCGACGCTGGATGAAGTTGGCCAGTCTCTGGCACCCCTCAATGCGCTCTTCACGCAATTCCGCCAGACGACGGGCCACAATATCGTGGTAGGCCAGCGATGCGTTGAGCCGAAAGTGAGAGCGCGCACTCGTCGCCTCGTGGAACGAAGAAAGCTCTGTCAGATCGTTCAAAATAGCCTCATCCGGCTCGCCGGACTTGCGCGCCAACCGGGCAATAATTTCAGTCAGCTTACCCTCAGCTTCGCCCATCGCAGGTCCGATTTCCTTCACGTCTTTCCAAGCGTAGAGGCAAAGGGCGCCATAAGTCTCAATTTCAATCAAGCGCTGCAAAAGGCGACCAAGACGGGACGGTTCATGACTTTTTGTTTTCACGAGGTAACGGGTCATCCCATCAGCATCAGTCAGAAGATCGCTTTCCACTTCCGTTGTTTCACTCATCACCAAAGAGGCGCAGAGGGGGCGCTCGCTGCCCCACTGAAAACGCGGCTTGGAGGACCAGACGGGATCATCTTTCTTCTCCAGCCCCAACAGCAGTTCAACCAACACCTTGCCGGGAACGCCCTCCCAACCCAGGTCGCGACGGCTCCAAGGCACAAAGGAAGCCCGGTCCGCCACGTTGTGTTCGATGAACGTGTAGGACGAAAACTCGGTGTGCCGTTCCCACTTCAGGGTAAGCCCCTCGTTTTCAGCTTTGATCTGGTCGTTCAGTTCGCTGGACGGCATCAGGCCAAGCTGCTCACATATGTTCAAGCAAGCGCGGCGTTCGTAAGCCAAATCATCCTGCGTTCCGTGAAACACGATATGCTGACAAACCGCAGGAGCGGGTGTCGCCACCGGCGGTCGGGCATGCCGCTCCGCCTGAACCAGATCGCGGCGGGTATCATACACCAGACCAGCGCGGCTCACAGATTACACTCCCAAACATGCGATAAATGGATTGGCAGGCGGCAAGCATTGCCGAGACAGAAACGGACATTGAGGGGCATAACAGGGAATCGGGACTGCGGCATAAGACAAGTGTCATTGACAGGTGACAAAACCATATGACAATTCAACTGGACAAGTACAGGGAAAACCGGTCCAAATCCGGCTTCATCGCAGCCAGACTTGACTGTTGATGCGGATCATCAGGCATAGAAGGAGCGTTTTGCGGTGACGTCACAGGACACAGCCTCAGCAAACACGCTCCTTTCAGAAAAGCTCGCCACACTGGAAAATGCCGCTCCGATGGGATCGCCGGGCATACCGAAGCGAAACCTTTGCACAGATTGTGGCGTGTCCCGAACCGACAAACCAAACCGTTGCGGCGCGGTATGCCAATTCATCAAGCCCGACTATCCCGGTCTGGAAACACGCGTTCACGGCACCGCACGTCACCAACACAAGGCGCCAGACGCATTGCACTTTGGCCCTTACAAAGCGATCCACCGCGCCCGCTTAAGAAGGCCGAAAGAAGGTGCTCAATGGACGGGCATCACAACCAGTCTAGGTGAACGCCTCTTGGCACAAGGTCTGGTAGACGCTGTGATTGCCGTCAAACCGGACAAGCATGATCGTTGGAAGCCCGTTCCCACGTTGATCACCGATCCGGAAGATATGAAACACTGCCGCGGCATGCGTATGGGCTATGCACCCACGCTCGCACTGGTGGAACCCGCCATAGCTGCTGGCCACACACGCTTGGCGGTCATTGGCATTCCCTGTCAGGTCTATGCATTGCGGGCCCTGGAAGAAGACTTGGGACTCGACCGTCTCTACGTTATCGGCACGCCGTGCTCTGACAACACAACGACGGAAAACTTTCACACGTTTCTTTCCCTGCTGTCAGACCAGCCGGAAACCGTTTCCTATTTGGAGTTCCGAGCAGACTTTAAGGTCGAGATGCGGTTTGACGGTGGGGGCAAGCGCGAAATCCCGTTTCTGTCGCTTCCCATTTCCGATTTGCCGGATGATTTCTTCCCCCTCACCTGCCGCACCTGTGTCGACTACACCAACGCGCTGGCCGACATTACGGTGGGCTATATGGGCGGCCAAGGCGTTCAGTGGGTGATCGTGCGCAATGAGCGCGGCCAGGAAATTTTGAACCTGCTCGGAGATGAAATCGCACTCCAAGCCCCCGGAACGCGGGGCAAACGCGCCAGCCACGTCAAAGGCTTCATGGCCAACACCGAACGGGCCGCTGGTGGCCTACCGTTGCGCCGTATGCCCAATTGGGTGCGCCCCATCGTGTCGTGGCTCATGCCCAGAATCGGCCCCGCCGGACAAGAGTTCGCCCGCACGCGGGTGGAGATGAAAGCCGTGGAAACCATCCTCCATCTGCGCAACAAGGCCCCTGCGAAAATGGCCAACATGGTGCCGGACCATATCTGGAAACTGGTTAAGCCGTACGGTTTGAAGCGGGGTGGATGAACCCACTTCCATACCGGTTAGGGCATCATTGAAGCGCATATTACTGCGATGACGGGAGGTGGAGCAGGGACACTTTTTTATACCAATGAAATACCGCCCAAACCCTCAACTCTCAAACCGTGTCGCTCCACGTCTGTTTTCATCTACTGCAAAGTTTTGGGTAAACGGTTCATGCGCCCGCTGTTCGCAGTTTTGGCGCGGGCAGAGGCGGCAGTTCACACCAATTTCAGTTACGTGGCGGGGTGCACTCGCATCTATATCATCGCCGTACACCATCTGCACCGCGTAGGGTAAGGCGCACCCAAGTGATACGGCCAAACGTTTGTCGTCGCTGGAATAGCGGTAGGATGGCCGGTCCACAGTTCGGTTCACGGTGAAGTACCGCGTGTTGTCGGGCATCTCCACCACTTGCGTCATGATGCGGCCCGGCATCCGAAAACAGAAATGGGTGTCCAGCTTGGGACAAGCTCCGCCGAAGCGGGCCAGTTGGATTGGCGTTGCGTTAAAGCGCTTGGAGACATTGCCAGCCCGGTCGATGCGCAAAAAGAAAAACGGAATGCCCCGCGCACCGGGACGTTGCATCGTGGTGAGCCGGTGGCACACCTGCTCGAACGACACGCCAAACGTGGTAGATAAGTGTTCAAGATCGTAGCGGGACGCCAAGGCCTCTTCCATGAAAGCGCGGTAAGGCATCATTACAGCGGCGGCAAAATAGTTGCCAAGCTCCACCTGACAGCGCGCCCGATGATGGGGGTTGGTGATCGCGCTGTTATCCAGGATCATATCGAACATCGGACGAAACCCGACAAATCCAGCCGACAACCCCAAATGGAAAACGCGGTTGATGTAGTCCAACGCGATGGACAGGCGCAACACACGGTTTTCCCGATCAAACACCCGCACAGCCTTGCCCATCTGCGAAGCCGGGACGAGTTCAACCTTCACTTTGTGCACGTCCTCTAGGTAGCACTTAAGACCGCCATACATTTCAGCCGGATCCAACGGGTGACTGGCATGCAGCGACTCCGCAGCCTCCTCCAAAGCTGCAAAATAATTGTTCTGCGAGCGAAAGAAGTCGTGCACCACGGGCTCGCTCACCATGGCCCCGTTTTCCGCATGGCCCATCGCTTCGTTTTGCGCGGCCAATTGCTCGGCATAGGCACGGTGGGTGCGGAACAGGTTGAACACGCCCTCCACCAGATTGGGCGAACTGTCCAAAGCGCTCCGCAACTCTTCGATGTCCGGCTCTACCCCACCAAAGGCCGGATCGCGGAACAATTGGCGCAGGTCAGCCACGGCCAAACTGTTGGAATTGGACGTCATCTGCCGCCAATCCACGCCATACGTGTCTGATAGGGCGATCAAAAACCGGAGTGATGCACTGCGCTGATTGCGCTCGATCAGGTTGATATAGCTCGCAGATACGCCCAGCGCCGCCGCCATCTGCGCTTGCGTATGGTCCTGCCCCTGCCGCAATTCCCGCAGGCGCGGCCCGATAAACACTTTTTCACCTGCCATGTCGCAAATTTGTTTACAAACACAACAAATGTCAAGTTTGTATGCCACACACCGCACAACACAACACGGTTTTTCTTGTCCCGCCATCGGTCCGGCTTGTACGCCTCATTCACCAACTGCGGACTGCAAACTCACTGCGGAAAGAACGACAATGAACTTCAGCAACAAAAACACACGGGGCAATATCGGCCTCTTCATTCCCGGCCCCACCAATGTGCCGGACGTCGTACGCCAAGCGCTCAACGTGCCCATGCAGGACATGCGTGCACCGGATTTCGGCGATTTGACATTGCCGCTGTTTGCCGACCTCAAAAAAATCTTCAAAACGCAGACAGCCGAAGTCTTTATGTTTAACGGCAGCGGCACAGGCGGCTGGGAAGCGACGGTGGCCAACCTGTTTTCAGCGGGCGACAAAGTACTGATGGCAGAATTTGGCCAGTTCTCCATGCTGTGGATCGACTTGGCCAAGCGGTTCGGCCTCGACGTTGTGGCGCTGCAGCAGGACTGGGGCATGCCCATGCCCTATGAAGCAACCGCTCAAGCGCTGGAAGCCGATAAAGACAAAGCCATCAAAGCCGTCTTCGTCTGCCACAACGAGACCGCAACCGGTGTTACCTCCGACATTGCACGCATTCGCGCCATCCTAGACGATCTCGACCACCCCGCTCTGCTTTGCGTCGATGGCGTAAGCTCCGTCGCGTCACTTGACTTTCGGATGGATGATTGGGGCGTGGACGTGATCGTGTCGGGCTCTCAAAAAGGCTTCATGCTTCCCACCGGCCTTACCATCATGGCTGTCAGCCAAAAGGCGATGGAAATGCGCAAAACGGCAGACCTGCCCCGCACGTTCTTCTCCTTCGATGATCAGTTGAAGCACAACGCCACGGGACACTTCCCCTACACGCCGGCGACACAGATGTTTCATGGGTTGCGCGCATCGCTCGACTTTCTGTTGGAAGAGGGTCTCGACAACGTTGTGGAGCGGCACCACCGCCTCGCAACTGCCGTGCGCGCAGGCGTGCATGGCTGGGGTCTGCAGCTTTGTGCCCGCGATCCACAAAGCTACTCGGATACGGTCAGCGCCATTCTCGTGCCGGAAGGCATCGACAGTGGTGACGTCGTGAAAACCGCCTATTACCGTTACAACACGTCTTTTGGTGCAGGCCTAACCAAGGTTGCGGGCAAAGTATTCCGCATCGGCCATCTGGGCAATCTCAATGAGATCATGGTGTTGCAAGCCCTCGCGGCTGCCGAGATGGCGCTGCACGATTGCGGCGTCAACATAGAACTCGGCTCCGGCGTCGCCGCAGCACAAGCCACGCTGGTTCAGCGTCCCGTCCACACCCTGCAGAAGGCAGCCTGATCATGAGCACATTTACAAACATCCGCTTGGGACTGCGTCTCGACGAACTCAATCCGGCCCAGCTGCGCGAAGAGGGCTATAATCTGGTGGTGGACACGCGCGGCGAACACGGCTGCGCCCGCCCCGCACGCGAAGCGCTTGTGCGCCGTTTATCCAACTGGCGCATCGACTATGTGCAGGTGCCTGTGAATTTCGAGGACAGCGACCACCGCGCAAAAGCAAGGCTGGAAGCTGTGTTAAGCGATTGCAACGGCACTGCGGTGCTGCTGACCCAGCAGGTCTTTGCGGCGCAGGGCTATCTGACTGCAGAGCAACAGGCACGCAACGCGGTGGAAGGCCCCACAGTTGCGGCAGCGATGGAGCCAAACCCCTCCTCCGCATTGGCCGACCTTTACACGCAACCCAGCCACACAGTCGCTGGTTAGCCCCAAAACATCCCAGGGGTGGCAAGACTAAAAAAACCGGCGGGCCAATCCTGCCGGTTTTTCTTACGTTTTGCGCCTCGTTTAGGATCGTCACCGTCACGGACCTATTCGGACATCAGTACCGGTGTGGTCATTTGGTGCATAATCGTATCGGTTACACCACCAAAGGCTTTTTCACGCAGTCGAGAATGGCCATATGCTCCCATGACCAACAGGTCCGCACCTGAATCGGACATATAGTTCAAGATCAAGTTGTCAGCCGGTGCCTTGGGTGCAACGTGGAGATCCACAGTGACGTTGATGTCGTGACGCGCCAAATGGGCCGCGATATCCGCACCGGGCTTTTCGCCATGGGCGTCTTTTCGCTGATCGGGGTTGATCACCAACACGATCACTTCGCTGCGGCCCTGCAAAAGCGGAATAGCGTCATGGGCCGCACGCACTGCTTTTTTGCCACCATCCCAAGCGATGACTGCCTTGCGCACCTTACGGATACTCCGCCCGATATAGGGCACCACATAGACAGGACGTCCGGAGGCGAACAAAACGCCGTCCAGTAGCGATTCTTGAAACGCATGATTGTTTTCATCCGGGTTGGGTTGACCCATGAAAGTGAGGTCTGCGTGACGGGCGTGAAAGGCCAGTTGAGCGGGCGCTTTCGACGCGCCACAACTCACGATTTTGCTGTCGAAGGCAATTCCTGCGTCTGTGGCGGCAGCCTCAAAGCCGGCAACCGCTTTTTCCGCAGCCGCTTGCACGATCTCCTGCTGCTGCTTGGTCAAGCTGGCGGGGATATCAATGCCTACATAAGACGAGATGGTGGATTCGAGCGCGAGCGCGACGCCGAGCAATCGCGCTTCCTGGCGCTCGGCCAAAGCGATGGCCGCCTCCATTCTATCGGCAGAAGCCTTGCTACTGTCGAGATGAACGAGAATGTCTTTATATGCCACCGGATTGCTCCACATTGGGTGAGATTCACAGGGAGGTTTGCTGCCTCCAAAGCCAAGTCGCTTTGACGCAGATCAAGGTTGAGGGGGAATGGCGCAATAATACCCAAAAAACAGCTATTTACGGCAGAAGACCGTTGAACAAAGTTCAAGTCTCGAAATGCAGCCCGATTAGGCAACCTGAGTGAGAAGCGCCCGAATCACGTTGTTCCGATGGCTTGACCGGCTGCCCAACCGCTCGACCACGCCCATTGAAAATTATAACCGCCGAGCCAACCGGTCACGTCTACAGCTTCGCCAATCACGTAAAAGCCGGGCACTTTCTTAGCCTCCATCGTCTGCGAGGACAGTTCGGCTGTGCTGACACCGCCTGATGTCACTTCAGCTTTGGCGTAGCCCTCCGTACCGTTAGGGCGGAAAGGCCAGTCTGCCAATTGCGTTTCGGCGGACTGCACAATCCTATCCGCCATCTCGCCTAGTGGACCCCTTGCGCCCAACCGGCCGCACAAAGCCTCGGCCAGACGGCTGGGCAGGCCCTCGCCCAACACGGTGTTCAAAGTGGTTTTCGGTCGGCTGCGTTTTTCCTGCACCAACCATCCGCTGGCCCGGTCGGGAAAGAAATTGACGCTAATCGCATCGCCATGCCGCCAATAGCTGGAAACCTGCAAAACGGCAGGGCCGGAAAGCCCTTTGTGAGTGAACAGCGTTGCCTCATCAAACCGTGCCTTCCCGCAGGCAACCGACGTTGGCGCAGCGACACCGGACAAATCACGAAACAACGCGTCGTCTCCGGCAAGCGTAAGTGGAACCAAAGCAGGACGCGGCTCAACAATTTTTAAGCCGAACTTGCGTCCCAGATCATAGGCAAAGCCGGTGGCTCCCATTTTGGGAATCGATGGACCACCGGTCGCGAGCACGAGTGCTGTGGCGTTAAAGACGCCCTGAGACGTTACAACCGCGAATCCGTCATCGCGTTTCGATACGTCGGAAATGGTGCAGGCGGTCCGCACGTCAACATCTCCCTTGGCGCATTCAGCCAACAACATGTCCACAATTTCACGGGCGGAGGTGTCGCAGAACAATTGTCCCAACGTCTTCTCGTGCCAAGCGATCCCGTAAGCGTTCACAAGCTCGATAAAGTCATCCGGTGCGTACCGGTTCAAAGCCGATTTGGCGAAATGGGGGTTGGCACTCAAATAGCGCTCAGGTGGCGTTTCACGATTGGTGAAGTTGCACCGCCCACCGCCCGAAATCAGGATTTTTTTGCCAACCTGCTTGGCATGATCAATCACCAGCGTGCGCTTGCCAAGCTGGCCAACGACACCGGCGCACATGAGACCGGCACCGCCGCCGCCCAGCACGATTACATCATAGAAATTTGGATCAAACATGCGTTCTCATTGCCACCGGCGCGGCAGCAAGGCGAGAGCATCTGGGACGGTGCGGCTTTAAATCGCCAGATATTCGTGACGCAGCTCTTCGTTGTCGAGAACTTCTTTGGCCGACCCGGTAAAGGCGACCTCACCCGTATCCAGAATGATCGCGCGGTCGGAAATGCGCAGCGCGGCAACAGCGTTTTGCTCAACGATGATAGTCGTGATACCGGCTTCACGCACCTGCAGGAGCGCCTTCTCGATGTCGTTTCGCACAACAGGGGCAAGACCCTCGTAGGGCTCATCCAGAAGCAGCAATTTTAGATTGCGAGCAAGGGCACGACCGATGGCCAGCATTTGCTGTTCACCACCCGAAAGCGTGGTGCCCTCCTGCTTGCGGCGCTCTTTAAGACGCGGGAACAGATCGTAAATCCGCTCATAATCCCAACCCAACTCGCCAGAAATGCAAGCCAGATCGAGGTTTTCTTCCACCGTCAGGCCTTGAATGATACAGCGATCTTCCGGAACCAATTGAATGCCCGCAAGCGCGGCCTTGTAAGATGGCTGGTCGTGCAGTGCCTGACCTTGCAGCCACACCTGCCCGCTGCGCAATTCCGGCTCGTCCGCGCGCGCAATAGCCCTCAGGGTCGAGGTTTTGCCGGCGCCGTTGCGGCCGAGCAGCGCCACGATCTCACCCTCATTCATGTCAAACGACACGTCCTGCACGATGAAACTGTCGCCATAGTAGGCGTTCAAATTGCTAACCGCAAAGTAAGCGGACTGCGGGTCTTGCAACTGGCTCATGCCAACGGATGCGTGGACGGCTTTGGATGCACTTGCATCCGGCGTGCCGATAAGAGCGTCTGCAGCAGAGGTCATACCTGCTCCTCCCCAAGATAGGCTTCTTTCACTTTGGGGTTATTTTTCACCTCATCGGGTGTCCCCTGGGCGATGATGCGACCACCAGCCAGCACCGAAATGCGATCCGCCAGCGAAAACACAACATGCATGTCGTGTTCGATGATCACCTTGGTCATGCCACCCTCTTTGATCTTTTTGAGCAGATCGATCGTCGCATTGGTATCGTGGCGCGCCATGCCGGCGGTTGGTTCGTCCAGCAAAAGCAGACGCGGGTGCTGGATCAGACCCATGGCCAATTCCAGCCGGCGTTTGTCGCCTCGGGACATGGAGGAGGCCAGTGCCGTTAATTGGGATTGCAGGCCAACACTCTCCGCCACGCTCTCCGCTTCATCACGGATGGAGCTTTCACGCGAAAAAATCCTGAACGGATTGAGCTTGAACTGGCCGTCCCGCTTGGAGAGTGCCGGAAGCATGATATTTTCCAAGATCGTCAGATCAGGAAACACTTCCGGTGTCTGGAACACGCGAGCGACGCCCAGTTGGTTGATCTCATGCGGTGCCTTGCCGGTCAGCACATGACCGTCAAACACAACCGCGCCGCGATCCGGCTTCAACCGGCCCACACAGACGTTCAAGAGGGTCGACTTACCGGCGCCGTTCGGGCCGATGATCGCGTGGGTCTCCCCTTCGCGCACATCCAAATCCACATCGGAGAGAGCGTGCAGGCCCGCAAAGCTCTTGTGCACATCATCAATGTGAAGAACGGAGTTGGGGGTGCCGCGCTCAAAGCCGCGTCCCGGCTCGTTGGCGATATCTTCTGCAACTGACATCTCATCAGCTCCTTATTCTGCCGGAGACGGTTTGACCGCCGCGCCAACGCTGTCATCAGACGCTTTTGATTTTCTGGAAAACAGACCGCCGATCCGCGCCAGACCTTCCATGAGACCGCCGGGCAGAAAGATCACCACCAGCATGAACATCAGACCCAGCGTCAGGTGCCAGCCCTTGCCCACGAACGGGTAGATGATGGCAACGACGGCGTCTTGAAGGCCGTCCGGCATCCACTCAAACCAACCGTTCAAAACGGTCTCGTTGATCTTGGAAACAATGTTTTCGAGATATTTGATAAGGCCTGCACCCAAGACCGGCCCGATCAGTGTTCCGGCACCACCCAAAATGGTCATCAAGACGACCTCGCCACTGGCGGTCCAGAACATCCGCTCCGCACCCGCTTGGCTGTCCATGGCGACCAAAAGCCCCCCGGCCAGACCGGCATACATGCCGGAGATAACAAAAGCCGCCAGTGTGTATGGCTTCGCACTGACGCCGGTATAGCCGAGACGGTTCTGGTTCGACTTCACAGCCCGCAGCATCAAGCCAAAGGGCGAGCGGAAAATACGGATGGCCACGTAAAAGCTGATCAACATCAAAACGGCTGCGATGTAGTAGCCAACGTTAAAGGTGAAAACCCAGCCGCCAACGGCCATCTCATAAGTTGAACTCATCTCCAGGCCGAACAGGCTGGCACGCGGCGATGCACCAGCTTCCAATGGAGCGTCCAAAACGCGCGGATCGCCCATCTTAGGCTGCAAACCCGTTTCACCACCGGTGATCGGTGTCAGCACCGAATAGGCCAGTGAATAAGACATCTGCGCGAAAGCGAGCGTCAAGATGGAAAAGTAAATCCCGGACCGGCGCAGCGAGATGTAACCCACGGCAAGGCTGAACAGACCGGCCACGATGATCGACAGTGTCACCGCCGGAATGATGTTCATCGTCAGCAGTTTCATCATCCAGATAGCGGCGTACGACCCTGCTCCCAAAAAGGCGGCGTGGCCGAAGCTGAGATAACCCGTAAGACCAAACAGGATGTTGAACCCGATGGCGAAGATGCCAAAGATCACAAACCGTTGCATCAGATCGGGATAGCCCGCGTTAAACTGCGCTAGGCTGCTGTCCACCGGAAACGGGTTCAGGAAGAAGGGTGCGAACGCTGTAAGCACGGCAACCAGCAGAAGAAGCTGCAGATCGCGACTGTTAAGACCCAACATCGGATTAATCCTCCATCACGCCGGCGCGGCCCATCAGACCCCGCGGGCGGGTGAGCAGAATGATGATTGCCACCAAGTACAAGATGATCTGGTTGATACCGGGCAACACCTGCAACACGGCCCCCATGGAAGCGAAGCTCTCCAGGATGCCCAATAGGAAGCCGGCCAGCACCGCGCCCAAGAGGCTGCCCATACCGCCGACAACAACAACAACGAAACTGAGCACGAGAAAGTCCATGCCCATATGGTAGTTGGGTGAGTTGATGGGCGTGTACATAACGCCCGCCACACCCGCGACCGCAGCCGCCAGCCCGAACATGATGGTGAAGCGCTTATCGATATTGATGCCTAAGAGGCCAACCGTCTCACGGTCTGCCATTCCGGCTCGCACAACCATGCCGAAGGTCGTGAACTGGAGGAAAGCGAATACACCACCAATCACCACCGCAGCGAAAGCGAAATAAACCAAACGCCAATAAGGGTAGATGATCACATTGGGATCAAAGCCCAGCACTGCGCCAAAATCGAACGAACCCGCAAATGCTTCGGGAGCAGGTGTCGGGATCGGATTGGCACCGTAAAAATACTTGATGATCTCTTGCAGCACGATGGCCAGACCAAACGTCACCAGGATCTGATCCGCATGGGCGCGCTTGTAGAAGTGCTTGATGAGACCGCGCTCGATGACAACGCCCACCAGCATCATCACCGGGATGGCCACAAGAATTGATATGGGCACGGCCCAGTCGATGATCACATCGCCGGTCGCCTTGCCAAAAATGTCATAAATATAGGGCACCTCAACCTTGAGCGGATTGCCCAGAAAGTCTGTTTTCGTGTCGTCGATGACGACATGAGAAAGGGTCAGCAAGCGGCTGAGCGTGACCGCGCAAAATGCGCCAATCATAAACAAAGCCCCGTGGGCAAAGTTCACGACACCCAACTTGCCAAAAATAAGGGTAAGACCAATAGCGAACAGAGAATAGGCCGATCCTTTATCCAGTCCGTTCACGATCTGAAGAACAAGTGCTTCCATTGTCGGAACCCGTACAGGCCCTCCCATTGCCTCAAGCCCACACGCTTAAGACAGTTCCAAGTTGTCTTGATTGAATGGGGCGGCCAACAAGAGCCGCCCCAAAACACGCTCGGCGTTATGCGCCTGCGTTACAGGTACCCACTGGAACCACGTTGCCATTGGCATCGCGCATCTGTGGGTGATCGGGTGCGTATGTCACCTGAGCAACAGGTGTCACTTCCACGATTTCGAGAAGGTCGAACTCGGAAGTTGGGTTCTCTTTACCCTTCACAACCAGCACGTCTTTGAAGCACTGGTGATCCTCGGCGCGGTACAGCGTCTTGCCGTTGCCCATACCGTCGAACTCAAAGCCCACAAGAGCTTCAACAACACCGCAAGGGTTAACCGTACCGGCGCGCTCACACGCATCAGCATACAGCAGAGCCTGCACGTAGCAGGTGTGCGCTGCCTGAGATGGCGGGAAGCCATACTTGGTGCCAAAGGACTTCACGAAGGCTTTGGAACCTTCGTCCTGCAGCGACCAGTGCCAGTTTGTGGAACCAAAGATACCCTTCACGTTTGCACCGGCACCCTTCGCCATCAGACGGGAGTAAAGTGGCACAATGATCTGGAAGTCTTTGCCGTTGACCTGCTTGTCGCGCAGACCGAACTGAACAGCGTTGGTCAAGGAGTTGACCATGTTACCGCCGTAGTGGTTCAGCACCAGCGTATCAGCACCGGACTGCAGAACAGGCGCGATGTAGGACGAGAAGTCTGTCTGCGTCAGCGGTGTTTTCACCGCAGCCACAGTGTCCCAACCCAACGCTTCCGTGGATTCTTTCACGGCCTGCTCGGTGGTGTAACCCCAGTTATAGTCTGCGGTCAGGTGATAGGCCTTACGGTCAGCGCCGTAAGCTTTGGCCAACACCGGCGCGAGCGCCGCACCGGACATGTAGGAGTTGAAGAAGTGACGGAAACCGTTGGCCTTCTTGTCCTTACCGGTCGTGTCATTGGAGTGGGTCAAGCCAGCCATAAAGATGATACCGGCTTCCTGGCAGAGAGCCTGCACGGCCACAGCCACACCGGAGGACGAACCGCCTGTGATCATGACAGCGCCGTCTTTTTCGATCATCGAACGGGCCGAAGCGCGAGCAGCGTCAGACTTGGTCTGCGTGTCACCGGTCACATAAGCGACCTTCTTGCCCAAGATGCCGTTACCTTTGAGGGCTTTGGATGAGAATGTACCCATCATACCGCCATCGCCGCCACCGTTCAGGTGTTCGACAGCCAGTTCGTAGGCGCGCAATTCATCGGCACCCTCGTCAGCATATGGGCCGGAC
>JBCBYZ010000087.1:0-14294 GCA_039815595.1 Pseudomonadota bacterium
AAAGAAATTTTTGTGATAAAAATCACGAAAATATTTACCATTTGGTCAAACAAAGCTCCAAAATCATATAGGCACCCCCAAAATCCCGCTTATTAAGCTGATTTGGTTGACGTAACGCAACATCAAAGGTCTATCATCGTTTCGGGCGGGTTGATCGGTGCGAAATGGGGTATTTCGACTTTTTAGTCGTGTTGCGAAACTCTTGCACTCTGCGGTCCTGACCGTATCCACCCTGCCTGAGAATGCGCTTGGGGACAGAATTGCGGGGTGGCCATTATGGACGGGATTGTACGCGAAAAGCACGATGGTCTGCTGGAACGCATCGGCGAAGAAAAGAACGTAGGGCGCTGCATTCAGATCATCTGCAACGATCTCGCGATTGACTTCGTCACGTATCACATGGGTTTCAACGAAGGCAAAAAGATCGATACGCCGTTCGTGCGAACCAACTACCCAGCCGAATGGGTGCGGGAATACCTGGTCAAAAACTTTGTCGAACTAGACCCGGTTGCCCAAGCCGGTTTCCAGCGCACCTTGCCTTGTTTGTGGTCGGATCTGGACTGGAGCAGCGATGCTGCGCTGACCGTTGCCACCAGCGCGATAGACCATGGCATCGGTTCGTCCGGTTACATGGTCCCCATAACGGATCGTCGTCAGCGCAAAGCGATGGTGAACTACTCGTCCACAAGCGATTGCAGCACCTGGGCCCGATTTGTGAAAGAACATGCCTCCCTCTTAGCAGAACTGGCCGAGATACTGCACCAGCACGCTATCCTCGATATGTACGGCCGAGAGGATGGGAAACCATCTCTATCGCCGAGGGAAATCGAGTGTTTGAGTTGGATGGTCCAAGGCAAAGACGCAGCGACCATCGCCGGAATTCTCAATATCTCGGAGCGCACCGTTCGCGATTATTACAAATCTGCCAAGCACAAACTGGGTTGCGCGACGCTGTATCAGGCCATCCACAAGGCGACACTTTTGCGTTTGATTGATGGAGATGTCGTCACTTGAGCTTCAGTTGCACCCCCCAATACTAGGGAATTGTATCTTGGAAGCTGCGCGCCGACCTTGACCTCGGGAACAGACGAGGTGGGTATCATGTTTATTATCATTGAAGACCAGAGCCGAAACGACCACGCTAAGCTGGTCAGTCGCATGTTAAAGCTGTGCGAAGAGGTGTTTTTGCATGAGTTGGGTTGGAACGTGACCGCCGGGCCGGCTGACGAGATCGACGCGTATGATCGATATAGTCCGGCCTATCTGGTCTGGTGTGATGATCATTTCGAAACGCTCTACGGGTCGTTGCGCTTACTTCCCGCCACGGGGCCAACGCTTCTCTACGATGTGTTTCGAAGGACATTTCCCAACAATGCCAACCTATCGGCGCCAGGGATTTGGGAGGGCACCCGTCTTTGCTTGCACAATGATGCGCTGGCGCGTAACGGACTGAACATCGATCCGAGGCTGGCCTTCTGCATGATGCTTTTGGCCCTTTGCGAAACCGCACTAGACCACGGCATTCACACCATGGTTTCAAATTACGAACCACCCACACGGCGTTTGTACACGATGGCGGGGGCACCAATCCAAGAGATCGGACGTTCCGATGGCTTTGGGCGGCGACCGGTGTGTGCTGGGACGCTTGAAGTATCCGAGACGGTTTTAGCCACCATGCAACACCGCTTGGGGATCAGCGAGCGATTGATGGCACCCAAGAGCAGCACAAATCCGCGCATCCAACATTCACAATCGATTGCCCCACATCATGGCGGCTTTTCCGAACCAGAGAACCCCAGGGGGGCATTTAAGCACGACACGGTCGCCGCTTAACCTTGGTGCCCGTCTGTGGTCTCCAAGGACACCCCGGGCGGGCAAGTCTTTCTACCAATCGATCACGCCTGCCGGCCTGAAATGCATGGAGCGAGGGGATGGCTTGGAGACAGGATTTGCACTTGGGCGCCTCGACTGACGCGAACCGTCCAACCGCCCAAGATGGCACGGCCAGCGCGGACAACCTTGCCGATGAGGGTGAACCACACGTGCCCATCTCGGCAGACATCGCCTTCATGGCCGCATTTGGCATCTCTGAAACCGTGTTGAAGGCCTGCGATGCCCGCGCGAAGGTGATGGGCGTGAGTGCAAGCGACGTCTTGATGAAATCCGGCACCGTCACGGATATCGAATACGCGCGCTGCCTAGCCATGTCACTTGGTCTACCGTTTGAGCGTGACACGCCAGTGTTCGGTGAAGCCTTTCACACCCCACCCGATCCCGTTTCGCTGGCCAATTTTTCGACTATGGTGGCGGTGCCGCGAAAACCGCGAGAGATGGCCGGCGTTCCATGCGTGAACACCAAAACCCCGTTGGCACCGGACGCAAAACCTCCAAATGAAGTCAAGTTTGCTTCCGACCTGCGCAATCCAAACTTTCATTTAGCACCCAATGGGCGGTTCCTTCCGGAGATTGCTCGCTGGCTCGGTCGGTGGCCCGACAAGGCTGCACGCCTGTCCATCACCACTTCCCGCATGAACCGCATCGCCTTGATCAATCGGGCATCGAAGGCCCTGACCAACACGGCATGCAACGCGCTCGTAAATCGATCTACAGCGCTTTCCGCACGACTGGTCGTCACGCCATGGCAGGCGGTTTCGCTCTTCGTGCTGGCTCAACTGCTGATCGTCAGTTGGGTCTTTGCGTCCGGAACCACTGCCAATGCGGTGCATTTGATCGCGACGGGGTTTTATCTGGGATGCGTGGGGTTAAGGCTGTGGGCGGCCATGAGCCACAAGCGCCTAAAGAGCAAACCGTTACGGCACCGTCCGGATCATGAACTGCCCGTCTATTCGGTTTTGGTGCCGCTCTACGATGAAGCTTCACAGATTGACCCGCTCGCTCGGGCCTTGGACGCTTTGAACTGGCCGAAAGAACGGTTGGAAATCAAACTGATCTGCGAAGCGGACGATCAGGCAACGCTAGAGGCCGCATACAAGGAAAGCAGTGCACGCGGTCGTACGCATTTTGAAGTCGTTGCAGTTCCCCCATCCCTGCCACGCACCAAACCAAAAGCTCTGAACTACGCACTACAAGTCTGTATTGGACGGTTGATCACGGTATACGACGCGGAGGACAGGCCGCACCCAAACCAATTGCGGGAAGCCCACAACGCATTTTTAACGAACGACCGGCGCGTCGCCGTTTTGCAAGCGCCTTTGGTGGTCGTGAACGGTGAGCGCAGTTGGTTCGCGCGCATGTTTGCGATTGAATACTCGGCATTGTTCGATGGCTTGCTGCCCGCATTGGACCGTGCAGGATCGTTTGGACCCCTTGGAGGCACGTCCAATCACTTCAAACGGGCGGCGTTAGATCATATTGGCGCTTGGGATCCCCACAACGTCACGGAAGATGCGGACCTTGGCATCCGGATGGCTCGTGCAGGGCTTCATTTTGCTACGCTGGAATTGCCCACCTACGAAACCGCGCCACAAACGGCCTCCGTTTGGTTTGGCCAGCGCACCCGCTGGTTCAAGGGATGGATGCAGACCTGGTTGGTCCACATGCGCCAGCCCTTTCGGTTGTGGCGGCAACTCGGCATCAAACAGTATCTTGTTTTCCATCTGATGATCACGGGCATGATTGTCTCCGCCCTCATTCACCCTTTGCTTTGGTTGGGCGTGGCATACTACGGGACGCAGTTGCTGCATCTGGGCCACGTCAGCCTAACGCTTTCCGGCCTTTTCTATCTGGATTTAGCCAGCATCCTACTGGGGTATGCCACCATGGCTGCGCTCGCGATGCGCACACTGCCGCAGCGAGACCTGCAAGCGCTGGCCCCAAGCCTTATTGGATTGCCGATGTATTGGCTTTGTCTGTCCGCAGCCGCGTGGCGCGCCCTTAACGAACTTATCCGCCGCCCGCACCACTGGGAAAAAACCCAGCACAATGATTTTTTAGGGTCCTAAGGCGGGTCCCAACTGAACTGCAGGCACCGCAACAGTCAAGATACCGGACAGGGTCCATAAATGACCAAGTGCCATGCCCTGAATTGAAAAGACTGTGCGATTTGACGAACATACTTCAAAGGCACCAGTTCGCGAAAGGCGAGCCAGGCGGTCACGCCACCCCAACTGAGCCCTGAGCGCAGCGGATGGCCTGAGTTCAAAAGTGGTGCACCCGGCGCGATTCGAACGCGCGACCTCTGCCTTCGGAGGGCAGCGCTCTATCCAGCTGAGCTACGGGTGCATTAGTTCTGAGTAGACAATGTGGGAACCGGCTTCAAGGACCAATCTGCAGAGGGATTTTATAGATCTGAAGCAGCTGCTCTCAAGACAGGGTGGTGTGCGAAAAAGGGAGGCGCGGAAACTTCACGCTTTGAAAACGCGTCTGGGTTGGAAACTGCCTTTTGCAACATCGCCGATGGCCACCAGATTGCCTTTGTGAATGGCGCACACGTCCTCTTCTTCCACAGGCGCATCGCGACCCCGCAAAATGATCGGGTTACCCATACGGATGCGGCGGACCTGATCTTCGTCGAGGCGCAACTCGGGGAACCCGTCCATCGCGTCCATTGGTGAAATCAGCTTTGCATCCAGCGCCGCAAGATCCCCCTCCAATTTCATCAGTTCGTTGAGGCTGACTGCGTCCTCTTCTTCGAACGGCTCCACAAACGTGCGTCGCAAATCGCTGACGTGACCGTGACAGCCCAGCTGCTCACCCATATCCCGCGCCAAGGAACGTACATAGGTGCCTTTGCCGCAGGTGATCTCAAACGTGGCATGATCAGCGTCGGGCATATTGACCAGGTCAAACGTATCGATCTGAACGGTTCGCGCCACCAGCGTGAGTTCCTGGCCCGCGCGGGCCTCTGCATAAGCACGCTTTCCATCAACTTTGATCGCGGAAAAAGCCGGGGGAACCTGTGAGACCTCGCCGGTAAACCCAGGTAAAAGTGCGCGAATGGCAGCCTCGTCGGGACGGGTCTCGCTTTGGGAAACCGTTTCACCTTCAGCATCATCCGTGTTGGTGCGACGTCCCCACTCGACCGTAAAGCGGTAGGATTTTTCACCGTCGACCACGTAAGGTACGGTTTTTGTGGCCTCACCCAGCGCGATGGGTAACACGCCCGTTGCCAGCGGATCGAGCGTCCCGGCATGACCTGCCTTTTGAGCATCGAAGAGCCAGCGGAGTTTCCCCACCGCTTGGGTGGAGCCCATCTCATAGGGCTTGTCGAGGACGATCCAGCCGGAAATTTCCCGCCCTTTTTTGCGCCGTGCCATGTGCTTTCCAGTCGTTCGTCAGGCCGCGCTTCGGCTGCCGGTCATTTCATATCGCGTTTTCAGGTATCTTCCGATGCGTCTTTTCGGATGTCATTGTCCGGCATCGAGACAGTTTCCAAGTCACGCCGCACAGTATCAGACCGCAAGATAGCATCGATGCGGGCAAAGTTTTCAAAGCTCTCATCAGGCCGGAACCGAAATGTCGGCATGTAGCGCATCTGGTTCAGCAAAGGCGCTGCCCGGCCCCGCAGGAATTTCAAATTGACGGCGAGAGCCTTCACAATCGCCGCCACTGCCTGTTTGTCCGCCTCAGTGCCGGTCAGCGTCACAAAACAGGTTGCGATTTTGAGATCAGGGGACATGCGCACTTCGGTGATCGATATGATTTTTCCCTGCAGCGCCTTGTCGGGCAGTGTTTCACGGGTCAGGACCTCTGTGAGCGCGTGACGTACCAGTTCACCAACACGTAATTGGCGTTGTGAAGGGCCTTTTTCCTTTGCCAATTCGTGGGTCCTTTCAACAGACAGGTCGGTTGGGCTTAGCGCGCAAAGTGCCGCCATCAATAGACGGCGCGAAAAGCGCTCTCTGCGCGGCGAGCGCTATCAGCATAGTATCGTGGCAAATGAGGAGACTGGTGGAGCTAGACGGAATCGAACCGACGACCTCTTGCATGCCATGCAAGCGCTCTCCCAACTGAGCTATAGCCCCAGTCTCGCAGGACAATCAGCAGATGCTAACCAACCCGATTTTGATGGCGTTGAGACCAACGGCGGCGTTGTACGCAAGGGGCCGCCGTAAAACAAGGGTAAAACAAAGCTAAAGCAGGCCTTTTCGCAGCCCCTTGCCGTGAAGGTCTTATCCTCGGCACTTCAGGCGAAGAAACCGAGCTTAGGTCTCGTCGTCCCCTTCTCGGGTGGGGATGATGTCGGACATGTCGTCTTCTTCGTCATCATCTTCCAGAAAGGTGTTGTCATCAGCCGCGTCATCATCGTCATCGTCGATGGCAACTTCCGGAATATCGGCAGGGACATCATCATCGTCATCGCCGTCCACAGTGTCGCCGTCATCATCATCGGCGTCTTCGAGACTGACGATCACTGGGCCGTCCGTTTCGTCTTCGTCCGTGGCATCTTCTTTTTCAGCAACCTCTTCCGCCTTTTCAGGCTTGGCTTTGGCTGTTGCCACCACAAGTTCGAAAGTTGCACCACATTTCGGGCACAGGATCGGATCGCGGTTCAAATCGTAATATTTAGCGCCGCATTCGGCGCAAAGGCGTTTAGTGCCGAGTTCTGGTTTAGCCAAAGCAGGCCTCATTGTGCTGTCATGGATGCCCCACCGGTGGCGCGGATTGGCACCGCAACTTGCCATCTGTGGGGGTGTTGTGGCGTGAGGGTCTAGCCTTGACCCACCCCCTTGTCAAAGGGCGATTGGAGCGCTTTCTCAAAGCCAAAGGCAAGTTGTTTTCCAAGCGCTACAGCAATGGTTAGTTTGTCGGAGCAAACACAGCAAATCGAAAACGATATGCGTGACAGTGTGAAGGGAAGCGCATAGACAATGCAGGCCGAGCGAACCGTCGCACGACTTTGTTCAAAACAGGCCCTGACATGTCCGGCCACGACCACACACCCCTTCCCATGACCGCTTCTCCCGGCGCACCTTTATCGGGTGCCACGGCCCTGCCGGGCGACAAATCGATTTCCCACCGTTCTTTGATTTTGGGAACCGTCGCCGACGGTGAGACCCGCATCACCGGCTTGCTGGAGGGGGATGATGTATTGGCCACAGCAGGCGCCATGCGCGCGCTGGGAGCCATCATCGAAAAAAGTGGTGAGACGTGGCACGTCCAAGGCGTTGGCAACGGCGCTTTATTGGAACCCACAGATCCGCTGGACTTTGGCAATGCCGGTACCGGCTCGCGGCTCGTGATGGGTTTGGTGAGCGGTTATGATTTTCCAGTAACCTTTGTGGGGGATGCGTCACTTTCCTCCCGGCCGATGGGACGCGTGCTCAATCCGCTGCGCGAGACAGGGCTTCAGGTGGCGGCATCGGATGGCGATCGTTTGCCCCTAACCGTTCACGGTGCGCACACGCCGCTCCCCGTCACCTATCGGGTGCCAGTGGCTTCCGCACAGGTGAAATCCGCTGTGATGCTGGCGGGGCTGAACATCGCCGGAACGACGACCGTCATTGAGCCGGTCATGACGCGCGACCATACTGAAAAGATGATGACCGCGTTCGGCGTGGATGTGTCGATTGAAGTCGACGCTGACGGCGCGCGTCATATCAGTCTTGAGGGTCAGCAGTCTTTGACCGGTCAGGATGTGATTGTGCCTGGTGATCCTTCTTCGGCTGCGTTCTTGATTGTAGCTGCGCTGATCGTGCCGGGATCAGACGTGACGGTGAAAGATGTGCTGCTTAACCCGCTGCGAACAGGCCTGCTGACAACGCTGCAGGAGATGGGTGCGGACCTAACGATTATGAACCAACGGCAGTCCGGTGGTGAGGATATCGGCGATATCCGTGTACGTCACAGCGCGCTCACCGGTGTTACAGTTCCCGCTGAGCGGGCACCTGCGATGATTGATGAATATCCCGTGCTCGCCGTTGCGGCGGCCTTTGCGCAGGGTGATACTGTTATGCTCGGCCTTGAGGAATTACGGGTGAAAGAGTGCGATCGTCTGGCTGTTACGGCGCGCGGGCTGGAGGCCAACGGCGTGGACTGCATCGAAGGCGAAAGCACGTTGACCGTCAGCGGCGCGGGATCGAACGGCGTTGTTAACGGGGGCGGGTTGGTGGAGACCCATCTCGATCACCGCATCGCCATGGCATTTTTGGTGATGGGCATGGCGGCACAAAGCCCGGTGCGCGTCGATGATACTTTCATGATCAACACGTCGTTCCGGGAGTTTGTGCCAATGATGAAAGGGTTGGGTGCGCAATTAGTCCCCACCGCGCCGTGAATATTTCTCTATGAGTGGCCCCACGCTTTCTTTCCTACAACTTCCACATGCGGACGGCTTGGCCCTGCCATCCTATCAGACGGACGGGGCCGCCGGCATGGACCTTCTGGCCGCCATCGCGGTGGACAAACCCGTTACGCTCCAGCCCGGTATGCGGACGGTGATCCCGACAGGCCTGCAAATGGCGCTGCCGCAGGGCCATGAAGGCCAGGTGCGGGCGCGGTCCGGCCTTGCTATCAAACACGGCATCACTCTGACCAACAGCGTAGGCACTATTGATGAAGACTATCGCGGTGAGGTGATGGTGGGTTTGATCAATTTGGGCCAAGAGGCCTTCGAAATCACCCGTGGAATGCGAATTGCTCAATTGATCATTATGCCGGTTACGCGGGTCACAGTGGCTAGGGTAACAACCCTGCCGGAGACCTTACGGGGTGCAGGTGGCTTTGGGTCTACAGGATTTGAATAAAGCGGTTTTAGCGACGCTCTGAGGCCTGCTTGATCACGCATCGATTGTCGCAGGCAAAGTTTGGTTTCAGGGCCCGAAGTGCCTATATTCAGAGTTGGAATTCATGACGATTCGAGGCCGCTCAAAAACGCGGTTGGCCACCCGACCGGCGCGCCGGTCCTCCCGCCTGAAAGGCTCCCATGAGCGACGATCAAACCCCGCAAAACAGCGCTGCCCCCGACCCAAATACGGAAGAGTATGGTGCCGATTCCATTAAGGTTTTGAAGGGTCTCGATGCTGTCCGCAAACGCCCGGGAATGTATATCGGCGACACGGATGATGGGTCCGGCTTGCACCACATGGTCTATGAGGTGGTGGATAACGGGATCGACGAGGTTCTGGCCGGTCATGCCGACCGGGTGACGGTCACGCTGGATGCTGATGGCTCGGTTGAGGTTACCGACAACGGACGGGGCATCCCGGTGGATTTACATGCCGAAGAGGGCGTTTCCGCCGCCGAGGTTATTATGACCCAATTGCACGCAGGCGGTAAGTTTGATCAAAACTCTTACAAAGTGTCCGGCGGATTGCACGGTGTTGGCGTCTCGGTGGTCAATGCCCTGTCGTCCAACCTGACGCTCACCATCGCTCGCGACGGAAAATGGCACGAAATTTCCTTTACCCATGGCGTTGCCGATGCACCCTTGGCCGTTGCGGGAGATGCGGGGGACTACACCGGCACAAAGGTGCGTTTCACCGCTTCGACGGAAACCTTCACCAAGACCGAATTTAGCTTCGACACGCTTGAGCACCGGCTGCGGGAACTGGCCTTCCTCAACTCCGGCACACGGATTCTGCTTTCCGACAAGCGTGGGACAGAGGAAAAATTCGTAGAGTTGTATTACGAGGGCGGTCTGAACGAATTTGTGCGCTATCTCGACCGCACGAAATCCCCCCTCATCAACGCGCCGATCTATTTGAAATCGGAACGCGACGGCATCACTGTTGAGTTGGCCCTTTGGTGGAACGATAGTTACCACGAGAACGTGCTTTGCTTTACCAACAACATCCCTCAGCGGGACGGCGGAACCCATTTGGCCGGTTTCCGCGGCGCTCTCACGCGCCAAGTAACGGGGTACGCGGAAACCTCCGGCATAAGCAAAAAAGAGAAAGTCTCTTTAACCGGTGATGATTGTCGGGAAGGCTTGACCTGCGTTCTGTCGGTGAAAGTGCCGGACCCGAAGTTTTCATCACAGACCAAGGACAAGCTGGTCTCTTCCGAAGTGCGCCCGGTGGTGGAAGGGCTGGTGAACGAGACCCTCAAAGAGTGGTTTGAAGAAAATCCCGGCGACGCCAAAATCGTGGTCTCCAAAGTTGCCGAAGCAGCCGCCGCCCGCGAAGCGGCCCGTAAAGCGCGGGAGCTGACCCGCCGCAAAGGCGTGCTCGACATCGCTTCCCTGCCGGGCAAACTGGCGGACTGCCAGGAGCGTGATCCGGCAAAGTCCGAGATATTCATCGTTGAGGGGGATTCCGCCGGGGGGTCCGCAAAGCAAGGGCGTGACCGGAAGAACCAAGCCATTCTGCCG
The DNA here is from genome assembly GCA_039815595.1 of Pseudomonadota bacterium. Classification (GTDB taxonomy): domain Bacteria; phylum Pseudomonadota; class Alphaproteobacteria; order Rhizobiales; family Rhizobiaceae; genus Pseudahrensia. The sequence goes on from JBCBYZ010000087.1 coordinate 10,271, forward strand.
TTGCGCGGCAAAGTGCTGAACGTCGAGCGGGCACGGTTTGACAAGATGCTCTCATCGGAACAAATCGGCACACTGATCACCGCCCTAGGGACCGGGATCGGCAAAGACGAGTTCAACGCTGACAAAGCGCGCTACCACAAGATAATCATCATGACCGATGCCGATGTGGACGGCGCGCATATTCGAACACTCCTGCTGACTTTCTTTTTCCGCCAGATGCCGGAATTAATAGAACGTGGGTTCCTCTACATCGCACAGCCGCCGCTCTATCAGGTTCGGCGAGGTAAGAGCTCGCAATACCTCAAAGACGAAGCGGCTATGGAAAACTATCTCATCGAAAGCGGTTTGGATGAGGCTTCACTCACACTGGCTACTGGCGAGGTGATGACGGGCCTGGATCTGCGCGAAACCGTCGATAAGGCGCTTCAATTGCGCGGACTGCTGAATGGATTGCACACGCGCTACGACCGTGGCGTGGTGGAGCAAATGGCGATTGCCGGTGCTCTCAACGCCGATCTCATGAGCCGACCTGCTGATCTCGAGCAAGCGGCAGGCTATGTCGCCAAGCGGCTCGACGTTGTCTCGGAGGAAACCGAGCAGGGTTGGGAAGGCATGGTGCGCACCGGTTCCAATGGCGAGCCGACGATTGTGTTTTCGCGTACCGTGCGCGGCGTGAAAGAAGTACACCTCATGGATGCGGGCCTTATCGGTTCCGCCGATGCCCGGGCGATGGACGGCTTTGCCGCCCATTTGCAGGCCATCTACGCCAAACCGGCTATGCTGCGCCGTCGTGATTTACAAAGCGATATTTACGGCCCCCGGGACTTGCTGGCAGCCGTGTTCGCAGCCGGTGAAAAAGGTATCACGATCCAGCGCTATAAAGGGCTGGGAGAAATGAACGCCGACCAGTTGTGGGAGACTACGCTGGACCCTGATGCCCGCTCATTGCTGCAGGTGAAAGTGCGTGAAGCTACAAAGGCAGATGAACTGTTCTCACGTCTGATGGGCGATGAGGTGGAGCCGCGTCGCGAGTTCATTCAAGACAACGCTTTGAGTGTTGCCAATCTGGATTTCTGATCACGATCAGTGCGTCGCCACCGCCGGTTCATCCTGCCCGGTCTGACGGGGTTGCACCAGCGAAAGGCCCAAAAGTAGCACGATTAAAGCAGCCCAAAGATAGGGTGAAGGTCGTTCGCCCAAAATGATCATCGCGAGCAGCACGCCTGCAGGCGTGACGATGTAGGCCACCTGGGCGGAGAAAACCGGACCAGCTTGCTTTACCATCCATATGTAGCCGGTATAGGCGATGATGTGCAGCAACGTTGATCCGATCAGCGCCCATTCTGCAATGCCCGGCTGAAAAAATGTGGCAGCGGGCACTGTTTGGCCCATGATTACGGTCGTTGGCACCACCAATATTGCCCCCACACAACTGGCACCGAACAGCGATGCGATGGGTCCAACCTCTCGTGGCTGGTAGACGGACAGATAACTGCCTTCTAAGCCGTAACACAGCGGGGCGATCAGGGCGACCAAGACGACCCAGGCCTTGCTGGCGTCCGGCAGACTGGACTGCGGCATCACGATCAAACCGATGGCACATATGCCAAGCACCACACCCAAGAGGCGCCGGGACTGCAGGCGCTCCAGACCGAAGCTGAGCGCCACAAGAAGCGCGCACATGGGAACCAAAGCGATGACCAAAGCCATCACTCCGGCGGGGAGTTGGCTCGACGCCCAGTAGGAAAACAGGTTGGGAACAATCGTGCCGGTCAAAGCGACAATTGTGAAAAACAGCAAGTTTCCGGCGGAAACCCGGATGCGGCTGCGTCTCACCAGCACAAGCACACCCAAGATGAGCGCCGCCAAAACCAATTGCCAAGCGATCAGACCTAGCGGGCTGTGGCCGGTCGATACAGCAATTTTGGTGAGCGGAATTGTGCCGCCCCAGCATATGCCGAAGAACAGAAGCAATCCAAAAAGAACGGCGCGGTTCATGGCATTTCCCATCGTCCAAACAGTGTTTGTGCGATTTTTGTTGGACAGAAACCGTGGCGTAAAATCAATGGAAATAGATGAAGGATGTCGGGTTTGATCGTCGCGGATGCTTCGTACCACGCCGAAGCATACGAAGGTCTTGCGTCAGTCGGCCTCCGCCCAGCCCGCTGAGATCAAAGCGTTCAATTTCGGCAGATCGCACAAGACCAACGCACCCGTCGTCTTATCGACCACTCCCAGACGCTTCAAATTAGCGATCTCCCGTGACACCACCTCACGCCGCGTACCGATGCGGGCGGCCAGGTCTTTTTGGGTTGGTGGTGGCGAAATACTGCGCTGCTCCTCATGTCCCAGCCTTGGACGACTTTGGCGAAGCAACTCGGTGTAAAGCCGGTGCTTGGTCTGCAAAAAACAATGCTCCGCCAAACGCATGTTTAAATGACGTACCAGCTTGGCCAGATGCCCCATGACCTTGCGGTTCAAATCCGCATGGTCTTCCAACATGTTGAGGAACACCTGTTGGGGCATGATGCACATTTGGGACCGGCTTAGCGCCGTCACATTGGCGCTGCGGCCATCATTGTCGATGGCAGCAATCTCGCCAAAATACTCTCCGTCCTTCAACTCGGTCAGGATGACTTCCTTGCCCGTAGCGATGCGCAAGATAATGCGCACTTTGCCATTGGTGATGAACCGAACGTCGCGGCTGTCGTCATCGTAATCGATAACCAGTTCATTTTCTTCATATGCACGCCACGTGCATTGCCGAGAGATGCGGTCAACAACATCAGGCGGCAAGTCTTTGAAAAGCGGTATTTTTGCGATGGTTTCCATCGGTCAAACCAAATGACAAAAGTAAAATCCAAGTGTTGAACAGCCCTCACGCAAGGTCAAGGCTGACACACCTCCGCGAAACACCCAAAGCGGTTTGGATTTCTCAAGACTTTTGAAGTCCCCGGGTTCTTCGCTGTTTGGGGACGATCACTGTTTCTTTGAAGCACTAATCGCCTGTCGCTTGTTGTTATGAGGCGCTTCCCTTCGCTCAAACGATTCCGTTTGAGCACGGCTCTGGCAATCAGAAAAGACGTCTGAACACGTCCTAGTCCGGCAATGTGCCATTCTCTTCCAGTACGGTGCCAGCCAGATAGAGTGAGCCACAAATGAGCACCCGGATTGGATGTTCACGACCATGGGCAAGCCGTTGCAAGGCTTCCGGCACGCTGTGCGCACTCGTCGCGGCAAGACCGGCGGTCTGTGCCGCCTCCGCCAATTCATGTGCCGGTATGCCCGCCTGCGATGAAGGAACAGGAACGGCAATCACGGATTCTGCCAACGATACAAAGGGCGTGAAATAACCACCCGCGTCCTTCGTATTGATCATACCGGCCACCAAAAACAATGGACGGGGATCGCGCTCTTCCAAGTCTGCCAAAAATTCGCAGGCCCGCACTGCAGCAGCGGGGTTATGACCACCGTCCAACCAAAGATCGCTGCCGGTGGGCAGAAAGTCTATCAGGGCACCACGGTTGAGGCATTGCATACGAGCAGGCCATTGGACGGTTTTTAGCCCTTCCTCCATGTGGCTGTGCCGAACCGACAGACCGGTTAATTTGGAAAATTGCTGGAGGGCTATGACGGCTGTCGCCGCATTTTCGCACTGGTGCGACCCCGGCAGACGCGGCAAAGGCAAATCGAACAGATTGGTGTCCGTCTGCACCAGCAACCGACCGGACTCCATGTGGGCACTGAAATGCTCCCCAAAGGACAAAACATGCGCGCGCTGTCGGGCCGCCTGCTGTTCCAACACGGCCTGCGCTGCCGGCTCTTGCGGAGCGATAACCACGGAACCACGCTTTTTGATAATTCCCGCTTTCTCAAACGCGATCTTTTCCAGCGTGTCGCCCAGAAAGCTTTCATGATCCATCGAGACCGGCGTGATGACGCTGAGTGTCGTTGTCTCCATGATGTTGGTGGCATCAAACCGTCCGCCTAATCCCACTTCAATGATGCACAGGTCTGCCGCAAC
>JBCBYZ010000176.1:0-4709 GCA_039815595.1 Pseudomonadota bacterium
CGCTCTTTTGGAAAGATGACCATGGAGGAGTGGGACGCTGTGGTGGCTGTGCATTTGCGCGGCTCCGCTAATTGTACACTGGCCGCGTGGAATCACATGAAGGAGCGCAACTACGGTCGCATCGTCATGACGACCTCGACATCGGGCATCTACGGCAATTTTGGTCAGGCCAACTATGGCGCGGCCAAAGCGGGAGTGTGGGGCATGATGAACACGCTGCACATCGAGGGCGCCAAGAACAACATCCACGTCAATTGCATCTCTCCCACCGCCGCCACACGCATGACGGAAGACATCATCCCGCCGGAATCGCTAGACCTGCTGGACCCGCAATGGGTAACGCCTGCCGTGGTCTTTTTGGGCTCCAAAGATGCCCCCAGCCGCACCGTCCTGCTGGCGGGAGCGGGCGGCTACACCGTGGCCAAACTGATGGAGGCCGAGGGGATCATTCTACCGGAAGAGGATCGCACGGCAGACGCTATCGCTGCCAATTGGGATGCCATCACCGATATGAGTGACGCGAAAGAAATGCTGACCGGCAACGACCACGTTGTCAAAATGGTGCAAAAAGCCATGGCGGCGAAGGCTTAGTCCAAGATGTCGAACGCTGCGTCAGATCCAAATGCTTTAGACACCACCAATCTTATTCCGTGGTTGGAAGAGCACGTGGCTGGTTTTGGCGGATACCGCGCAATCACCAAATTTGGTGATGGTCAGTCCAACCCGACCTACGGCATTGAAGCGGAATCCGGTCGCTATGTCTTGCGCGCCAAACCGCCGGGTGAACTGCTGAAATCCGCCCACGCGGTGGACCGTGAATTCCGCGTTATGTCTGCACTGGCCGATACGGACGTACCGGTGCCTAAAATGCTAGCCCTGTCGGAAGAGGGTGATGAAAGCCCCATTGGACGCCAGTTTTTTGTCATGGAACGCTTGGACGGTCGCATCCTGTGGGATCCGGCTTTGCCGGAACTGGGCGAAGGGGCAAAAGCCAACGCCAAGCGTGGTCGCATTTATGATTCCATGAACAAGACGCTGGCGGCGCTTCATGCGGTCGACCCGATGGCGGCTGGTTTGGAGACGTTCGGTCGGCCCGGAAACTACTTCGCCCGTCAGACAGACCGTTGGGCCAAGCAATACCGCGCCTCCGAAGTGGAGCACAATCAACAGGTGCACGACGTGATCGCCTGGTTGGAAGCCAACATGCCGGAGGACGATGGTCAGGTAACCATCGTTCACGGCGATTACCGGCTGGACAACATGATCTTCGCTCACGACTCAGAAGACGTGATCGGCGTGTTGGATTGGGAACTCTCCACCCTCGGGCACCCGATGGGGGACCTTTCTTATCAGTGCATGAACTGGCGCTTGCCTAATGGTGACGGGTCACGGGGTTTGATGGGCATAGATCGCCCGGCCATCGGCCTGCCGACGGAAGAGGAGTATGTCGAGACCTATTGCAGGCGGCGCGGCATCAGCGATGTGGGCAACTGGTCCTTCTACGTTTCTTATAATCTCTTCCGGTTTTTGGCGATCCTGCAAGGCGTCTACAAACGCGCGCTGGACGGAAACGCGTCCAACCCGGAACGGGCCAAGCAGATGGCCAATGCCATCCCGCTCTTAGCGGCGGCGGCCATGCATGAGATTGAAAACCATGGCTGAACCAGTCCCACAAACCTTCGCCAATCAAACCGTGCTGGTTACGGGTGCAGCGGGCGGCTTCGGTGCGTCCGCCGCTCATCTGTTTGCCGCCCGTGGCGCGAACCTGATGCTGTCGGACTACAACCAAAAAGGTTTGGCTGACCTGTGCTCCGCTCTTGAAGCCGACGGGATCGCGGTTGAAAGCCTGACGGGTTCGGTGGCCGACGAAGCCCATTGTCGTGAAACGGTGGAGAAGGCCATGGCCCGCTTTGACCGTTTGGATGTGGCCATCAACAATGCAGGCATCGGCCACGCGCCCGCCAAAACCGCCGATATCGATTCCGACCAAGCCCAGCTCACGGTGCAGATCGACCTGATGGGCGTGTTTTACGGCATGAAGTATCAAATCCCGGGCATCCAGAAGGGGTATGCCGAGCATCATCGCGTAGGCTCCATTCTTAACATCGCTTCGCTCGCCGGTATTGGCGGTGCGCCCACGTTGGGCATGTATGCAGCCGCCAAACATGGTGTGGTGGGGCTGACAAAATCCGCGGCGCTGGAATATGCGCGCCAAGGCATCCGCATCAATGCGCTTTGTCCAGCCTTCGCCCGCACGCCTTTGGTGGAGGACGGCATTTTGCAAGGCTCCGGCAGCAAGGAAGCGGAAGACAAACTGGTGCGCGGCATCCCAATGCGCCGCATGGCCGAGCCGGAAGAGATAACCCAGTCCATGTTGTGGATTTGTGACCCTGCAAATTCCTTCATGACGGGACAAGCCGTCGCCTTGGACGGCGGCACCAGCGCAATGTAGAATACGGGTCACGCGCTAAACTGGCCTACACAGAAAACGACCGATCGCGAGGAGCACGAAATGGACCTGAATTACACGCCGGAAGAGCAAGCCTTTCAGGCAGAAATCCGCAGCTTCATGCAGGCCAATGTGCCCGCAGCCACAGCGGATAAAGTCAAACACCACAAGCGCCTGACCAAACAGGACATGGATGAGTGGCACGCGATCCTCAACAGTGCTGGCTATCTGGCAGGCCATTGGCCGGAGCAGTTTGGCGGCAAGGGTTGGAACGCGATTCAGCGAGCCATTTTTGATGAGGAATTGACGGCGGCCCACGGCCCGCGAGTCGTGCCCTTCGGTCTGAATATGCTCGCCCCGGTCTTGATGGCGTTTGGATCACCCGAGCAACAGCAGCATTATCTGCCGCGCATTCTCGATGGAACGGATTGGTGGTGTCAGGGTTATTCCGAGCCCGGCGCGGGGTCCGATCTGGCATCGCTCAAAATGTCAGCCGAGCGACAAGGCGATCACTACATCCTAAACGGTCAGAAGACCTGGACGACCCTTGGCCAACACGCCAACTGGATCTTCTGCCTCGTGCGCACCCAAAAAGAGGGCAAACCGCAGGAAGGCATCTCCTTCATTCTCGTGGACATGGACACGTCCGGTGTCGAAGTGCGCCCCATCATCCTGCTGGAAGGCACCCATGAGGTAAACGAGGTCTGGTTCACCGACGTTAAAGTGCCGGCGGAAAACCTCGTTGGCGAAGAGAATAAAGGCTGGACTTACGCCAAATATCTTCTGGTGCACGAGCGCTCCGGCATCGCCGGTGTGGGTGACGCGCTGGCGGGTATTGAACACCTCAAGCACATCGCCAACGACCAGCAAAAAGATGGCAAACCCCTTGCGGCTGATCCGTTCTTCGCCGCCCGTCTCTCGGAGATTGAAATTGATCTATCCGCCATGCGCACCACCAATCTGCGCATCATGCAGGCAGCCGCTGACGGTGCACCGGCGGGTCCGGAGGTCTCCATGTTGAAAGTCAAAGGCACGGTACTGCGCCAGTCGATCAATGATCTGACGCGCCGCGCGCTTGGCCCTTACGCCATGCCCTTTGTCTCAGAAGCGCTGGAACAAGGCTATAACGAACCGCCCATCGGGCCGGATTACGCAAACTCCATCGCCAAGGACTATTTCAACCACCGCAAGACCTCGATCTATGGCGGCTCAAACGAAATCCAGCGCAACATCATCTCCAAAATGATGATGGGACTGTAGACGATGAATTTTTCCCACACGGAAGAACGCCAAATGCTCGCCGACATGGCGGGCAGGTTTGTGCGTGAGCAATACCCGATAGACAAACGCCACGAGATCGCAGCCTCTGACACCGGCATGTCAGCCGAGCTGTGGTCCCAAATGGCGGAACTGGGCCTGATTGGCGCACTGTTTGGCGAAGAGCAGGGCGGCTTCGGTGGCTCCGGTTTCGATATCGCGGTGATTTTTGAGCAATTGGGCAGCGGCCTTGTGGTTGAGCCCTTTTTGGCAAACCTCATGGCGGGCACGGCCCTCATGGCGTCCCCCGAAGACACCAGCGCCCATTTCGAAGCCATCATTTCCGGCGAAAAAACCTACGCCTTCGCCCATGGTGAACCCGCCAGCCGCTACACGCTGGCCCATGTCGATACGAGCGCCACGAAAGACGGTGACGATTGGGTGCTGAACGGCAACAAGGCCGTGGTCATCAACGGCGACAGCGCAGACCAGATCATCGTTTCCGCCCGCACATCCGGGGCGGCTGAGGATGTCGACGGGATCACGCTTTTCCTCGTGCCCGGCGATGCGGATGGTATGGTGAAGCGCGGCTATCCGACAGTGGACGGTTACCGTGCTGCCGACATTGCGCTGAACGACGTCCGGGTCTCCGACGACTCGCGCATCGGCGCTGAGGGCGCAGCGCTGGCAACTGTTGAGACTGTTACGGCCTACGCCACGCTTGCGGTCTGCGCGGAAGCGCTGGGCGCGATTGAGCAATGCATCAATCTCACGCTCGACTATCTTAAAACCCGCAAACAGTTCGGCGTCCCAATCGGCAAGTTTCAGGCGCTGCAACACCGCATGGCGGACATGATGACCGAGCGTGAGCAAATCCGTTCCGCGGTTATCAACGCCGCCGGTCATCTGGAGAACGATGACCGCGACTGGCACGTCTCCGCGTTGAAAAATCTGGTGGGCCGGGCAGGGCGCATGATTGCGGAAGAATCCATCCAACTGCACG
>JBCBYZ010000066.1:0-18027 GCA_039815595.1 Pseudomonadota bacterium
GTAGACCGCCTACTGTAACAGTCGTTTCTGAAATGCTCAGGAACGGCTGTTTTGCTTTGGACATGAACAGAGGAGGGGGCATGGCCACCCGCTACGTAGACCCGGAAAGGACACTGTTTGCCGAGCTGCGCAAACTGCCTCGCGAACACACTGTGGATATGCTCAACCTCGTGAAGCTTCGGCGCTTTGCCGAGTACGAAGATGGCCGAAGCGCGACCGGTCAAGAAGCCTATGCGGCCTATGGGCGGGAAAGCGCGCCTATTTTTCAGAGCGTGGGCGGTAAAATTATCTGGTCCGCCGAACCGGAATTCATGGTCATCGGCCCGCCGGACGAGATGTGGGACATCGCATTCGTCGCCCGCTATCCAAGCGCGCAAGCCTTCTTCGATATGGTATACGACCCAGCCTACCAATCCATCGTTTTCCACCGCCAAGCGGCTGTTGAAACGTCCCGTCTGGTTCGCACAAAGGCAAGATTGGACGGTGATGCAAAGGGCTTTGGATAGTGTGCCTTGCCTGAACTCAACCGTTTCCTATCCGCGCCGTGGAACCGCCCACAATCAAGCTTCCGTACAGCTCAAAGGGTTCGATTTCCTTGCCGCCCTCAAGTTTCTCAATCAACACTTCGCTCGCCTTCTGGCCCATTTCGCGGGATGGCAATTCAAAGGTCGTGAGGGGCGGGGTGGCGTTCTCGGACCACTCCAAATTATCAAAACCCATCAAGGACATGTCGTGGGGAACCCTCCAGCCCGCACCGTCCAGAGCGAACCGTGCGCCCAAGGCAATCACATCGGAAAAGCACAGCAGCGCCGTCACATTCGTCTTCTCAGCCAGCAGTTCGGTCACGCACTTCAAGCCACCGGTGACGGACAGCTCGGTTTCGCAAACCGTCAACTGAATATCTGCTGCTTCAAAGGACTGCGCACCGTCCAACCGCGCCCGTGCTCGGTCGTTGGTGGCGAGCGGGCTGTGCAGGATGCCGATATCGCGATGGCCCAGGCCGTACAAATATTCAACCGCATCGCGAGCAAGCGCGTGGTTATCATAGCCAATCGTTGGGGCAGTTGCCTGCGGGTCCCAGCAACTCGTGAAGACGTAGGGCGCACTTCGGCGTTCCAACAGCGTGTAGAGCTCTTCGCGATGTTGCGCGCCTGAAAATATGAACCCCTCAGCACCCATGCCCAACAGTTTGCGGGTTGTTGCCAATTCCTCGTCCAAATTCGAATTGTTGACCGCGATCACCAGTGAATAGCCTAGCTGGGTGACGGTGCGTTCCACCGAACTTAAAAAGCGGGCGAATATCGAGTGCTCAAGAGTGGGCACCACTGCGGCGATGGTGCGGGAGCGTTTTGTGGTGAGTGCCCGGGCTGCCGGGTTGGGAATATAGTTGAGACGTTCAACCGCCTCCATAATTGTATCCCGCGTTTCTTTCGTGACGCTTTGCGAGCCGTTGAGGGCACGTGAAACTGTTGCCACGGAGCGCCCAGTCTCGCGTGCAATGTCGCGTATGGAGCCAGCCTTTTGCTTCAAATGGGAACTCCCTCCACCAGGAACCAGCAATCTAGGGTTGACGTAGCACTGTGACAAGCGTTTGTATGTAACCGGTTACATAAGCAACCATTCGCCTAGGGAGAGGTAAGTCGCTTCAGCACGTGCCATCATTTGGCCTCGAGCTAGACCGTACTCCAGTCCGCTATCGCGGGTTGTTGGACCGTGGTGTGCGCAAGTTTCGCGTGGCAGCCGGCGGATTAGAGTTGTTCCGTACGCGGGCCGGTGACCTGATCAATATCACGAACAAGGATGGTGGCGCATCTGTCTGGATTACCAGTCTGCGCGACAATGCCAAGACTTGTACGGGCGATGCCTTGAGTTCGGCCGCATCGCCGACGGTCCACCTTCCCCATGGTTTGTTTGATAGCCGTCGACTGAAAGCAGTCGTCACTGCGCGCAACGGCTCTCTTGCAGATGCGAGTGCGCACGCAATATTTGACGAAGACGCCGAGGCTGGGGACGTGTTTACGCTTAAAGTAAGCGCGGACTGTCTGTTTATCGCCATTTCCCCGTTGGAGCAGAACTACATCGTTTCCGGCGGCGGAGCATCCTTTCACATTGAACACCAGCCCGGCCCTTCGGCCCCGAGTGACGCGCTTTTGCCGGACCCGTTGGGCAAAGTGCGGGATGAATGGCGTGTGGAGCGGGGGGCGGCCCATGCTTATCAGGTCAAGAAAGGTCAGTTTATCCAGATCCTCGACGTGGAAGGTCAACAGTGCTCCGACTTTATGGCCATGAACGGCCACGCGCTGGACACAGGCAATGAGCGCTTCATCGACTCAACGGTTTCGCGCTCAATGGCTCGAAGCGCCTATCCGCAGCCCGGCTTGCACGACAAATTTTTCGATCAGGACATCAACCCACTTTTGGCTGTGCGACAGGATACCGTTGGCCGTCACGACACGTATGCATTTGCTTGCACCGCCCGGGGCTACGAAGAGCGCGGCTTTCCAGGCCACATCAATTGCTCTGACAACATCACAGATGCCTATGCGCCGTTTGGCATAAAACCGCGCAACGCATGGCCGGCCATCAACTTTTTCTTCAATTCGTGGATGGACCCTCACACACACAGGATGCAAGCGGACGAGGCTTGGTCCCGCCCGGGTGACTATGTCGTGATGGAGGCGCTGACAGATCTTGTCTGCGTCTCAACAGCCTGTCCGGATGATGTGGACCCGATCAACGGCTGGAACCCAACCGACATTCAGGTGCGCGTCTACGAGGAAGACACGTCCATTCAGTACGCAGTGGCGCATAGGAACGAACCCGATGATGCGGCACGCCTGACCCGCCATTCTCCGTTCCATGCCCGCACGTCCAAACTCTCCGCAATTTCATGTGGCGCAGGACCTTTGGATGCCAACCAAATATGACGCGACGGGTGCGGTCGAGGAGTATTGGGCTTGCAAGAACGCGGCCACGCTTCAAGACATGTCTGCACTGCGCAAGTTCGACGTGCTGGGGCCGGATGCGGAGGTGTTGCTGCAACACTGCATGACGCGCGACATTGCAAAGCTGGCGGAACATCGCGGGCTTTACGCTTTGATGTGCGACGAGCGGGGCTCCGTGATTGATGATGGTACACTGTTTCGATTGGAACCGGCCGCATTCCGCTGGTGTTGTGGATCGGAGGGGTCGGCCCTTCATCTGCGTGACCAGGCGGAAAAACTGGGCCTACGTGTCTGGATCAAATCCTTGAGCGACCGGATGGCAAACCTCGCTTTGCAGGGGCCAAAATCACGCGAAATCTTGCGGGGTCTCGTTTTGATTCAACCGTCACGGCCTGCGCTGGAAAACCTGAAATGGTTTGGCTTTACCCACGCCCGATTGCGTGACCGTGATGGACCTTTGTTCATGCTGACCCGCAGCGGTTTCACCGGCGAATTGGGCTATGAACTTTTCTGCGATCAAGACGACGCCAAAGATATTTGGGACGCGCTGATGGAATCGGGGGAGGCGCATGGTCTCGTGCCCATGGGCAGCGAAGCGCTTAACATGCTGCGCACCGAAGCCGGTCTGATGGTCAGCGGTGGCGAATTCACCACCGACGTTGATGCACTGGAAGCCGGCCTCGGCTTTGCGGTTGATTTCAAAAAAGCTGGCTTTCTTGGCAAAGCCGCATTGGAGCGCAATCAGGCCGCGCCGCGCAGAGTGCTTGTCGGCTTGCAAATGAACTCCAACGACGTGCCCGCCCATGGCGATCCTGTGTTTGTGGGTCGCGACCAAGTTGGGATTGTGACGAGCGCGTCCGCATCCCCTCAACTGGGTCACGCGATCGCCATGGCGCGCATTGCCGTTGAAAACAGCGCTGTTGGCGAGCAACTCGAAGTGGGGCGGTTGGACGGCCACACAAAACGCTACCCTTGCACCGTGACATCCGTGCCCTTTATTGATGCTAAAAGAGAAAAGCCGCGTTCATGAGTGACCCCATTAAAGACCCCGTGGTGGTCGCAAAAAACGTCTGGAAGATATTCGGCGACCGCGATCAGGAGGCTATGGCCGCTGTCAAAAGAGACAGTCTGTCCAAGGCTGAGGTTTTAGAAGAGTTCGGTGCCGTCGTCGGTGTGCGTGACGTGTCCATCGAAGTCGCAGAGGGCGAAATCTTCTGCATTATGGGCCTTTCGGGCTCCGGAAAGTCCACCCTCGTGCGCCATATCAACCGCTTGATTGAGCCAACCAGCGGCGAAATTTACATCAACAACACCAATGTGGGCGCGCTCAACGCCGAAGACCTGCGGGTCATGCGCGCCGACAATATCGGAATGGTGTTCCAAAACATGGCGTTGCTGCCCCATCGCACTGTGCGCGACAACATCGCTTTCGCACTTGAACTGCGCAATGTGGACGCGTTTACCCGTTCGCAAGTCGCTGACCGTGCCATTGAGACCGTGGACCTGCAGGGTTACGGCGACCGCCTACCTTCAGAGCTTTCGGGCGGCATGCAGCAGCGCGTGGGCTTGGCCCGGGCATTGGCCGCCGATCCTGATATCTTGCTGATGGATGAACCGTTTTCCGCGCTAGACCCGTTGATCCGCCGAGGCTTGCAAGACGAGTTTTTGGCGCTCTCGCATGATTTAAAAAAGACCACGCTCTTCATCACTCACGATCTCGACGAGGCGATCCGCATGGGCAATCGCATTGCCATTATGAAGGATGGCGAAATCGTTCAGGTGGGTACGCCGGAAGACATTGTGACAAAGCCTGCAGACAAATACGTCGCGGACTTCGTGGCAGGTATCTCAAAATTGAAATTGATATTTGCGCACACAGTGATGCAGCCCGTCGCTCAATACGAAAAGACGCACAAGAAATTGCCTGCTCTGAAGAACTGTCCCCAGGCGGGTACGGAAGATGATCTCGACACACTGGTGGGGCTGTCCATCAATCAAGACAAGCCGGTTGTCATCATGGATGATGGCAAGGCGGTGGGGGTCGTTACGAAAGATGCCCTTCTGCGCGGCATTCAGGGGGAGGCGTGAGCATGGATACCAACGCTGAAATCACCAAGCCGTTCAAAGAGTTTGCAGGTCAAAACGGCGACTACTATGCAGACAAATTCCTGAAAATCCAAAAGGCTATTCTGAGCACGTTTCACATCAACAAAGCTGCGCTGGTTGGCTCTTTTGTTTGGGCCGCTTTGCGGGGCAACTGGCTGCTGTTCTGGATCGGGTTTCTGATCGACCTTGTGGCGGCTGTGAACCTCGCGCTGGTGTACAAATATTCCAAGGCTGCGGTGGACAATGCCGACAAAGACTTTTTGGTGGTGCGTTACGAGGCTTGGACCAGTTCGCATCTGTTTGCTGCGATTGCTGTGTTCATCATTGGACGCATCCTCTTCGCTTGGCTCGCCGACCGGCTGTATTACGGCCAGTACAGCAAGTGGCGGGTGGACCGCTCCACAGCATCGGGTCTGAGCACGTCCCGCATTGTCACGCTGGCCATCATCGTCGCCTTGATCGCACCGCTGCTTATTTATCGTACAACGCAGTTTGCGCCCGATTCCCGCACTTGTATCAAGCAAGACAGGCAAATCACGGCGGGGGAGACCGTTCCCCTCAAAGACCGCTTCGATTGTATGATCATCGGCGAATTCCCGGTCTTGTTCTGGTTGGATCGCCCAGACGAAATCACTTATCCGCGCGATGATGAAGGCAACCGCTTTGTCAAACGCACGCCGCCTCGCGAAGGCCTGCCGCCTCTCGATCTGAACAAATACGCAGCACAAGCTATTGATGACGGTATCGGCTATCTGACGGCATTCTACGGCGTTATCTTTGACGGTATCACGAGGGTGTTGCGCACGATGTTGTCCGCCATCACCGCTGTCTTCGTCGGCACACCATGGGTGATAACCATGGGTGCAATTTTGGCCATCGCCTACAGTTTAGCGGGAACCAGAACGACGATATTTGTGGCCGCATCGCTCGCGTATCTGGCATTGTTCGGGTTCTGGCAGACCGCGATGGATACCATGTCGCTTGTGGTTGCGGCGTCCATCATTTGCATCGTCTTTGGCCTTCCGCTTGGCATCTGGATTGGTAAGTCAAAACGAGCCCAGTCGGTTGTGACACCAATCCTGGACATTATGCAGACCATCCCGTCTTTCGTGTATCTGCTGCCGGCTGTGGCGTTCTTTTCCATCGGCAAGCCCCCGGGCATTCTGGCAACAGTGATCTTTGCGATGCCGCCGATGGTGCGTCTCACCGCACTGGGCATCAAACACGTCCCGGAAAACACCAAGGAAGCGGCGATGGCTTTTGGTGCCAACCCGCGTCAATTGCTCACCAAGGTTGAGTTGCCGCTCGCATTACCGTCCATCATGGCCGTCGTAAATCAGGTCGTGATGATGAGCCTGTCCATGGTGGTGGTTGCCGCGCTCATCGGCGCTGGCGGCATGGGCTTTATCGTCACCGAAGCGCTGGCAAACACACGCACCGGCGCAGGAATTCTGGCAGGCATAGGCATCGCCTTGCTCGCCATGATGATCGACCGCGTTGTCCAAAAGGCAAACACGGTCAAGCACTAGGAATGAAGAGGTGGCCGCTCGGGCTGTTTCTAAAATGAAGCGAATAGGGAGACTTCCATGAAAAGCTTAAAGTCAATCACACTGGCCGCCACACTGGCGCTGGCCACATCCACATCCGCCTATGCGGAAGGGGCAAAAGTTGCGATCTCTGATCTCAACTGGACCGGCGCAAAAGCGATTGCACATGTGATCCAAGCGGTCATCAACGGTCCATTGGGCTCCGAGGCGGAAATCGTCAAAGGTCTTTCAGACCAAGCGATCATCAGCGCGGGCATGGACAAGGGCGACGGTTCTGCGGACGTCTGGACAGACATGTGGATGCCAAACCAACAGGGCCCTTGGGACAAATATATCAAGGACGCCAAAACCGTTGCCCACAACCAGCCCTATCTTGGCACGCAGCAAATGTATGTGCCGGCCTATATGTCGGATAAAATCAAATCCTTTGAGGATCTGAAAGACCCGGCCATCGCTGCAATGTTTGACAAAGACGGCAATGGCAAAGGGGAATACTGGGCGGGTGATGCGTCCTGGAAGTCCACCAAAATCTGGCAGGTGAAAATGAAAGACTACGGTCTTTCCGAGTTGTGGGAGCCGGAAATCATCTCCGATGCAACCTTCAAGGCACAGTTGAAATCGTCTTACGGCAACCAGAAACCCATCCTGTTCTACTACTGGACACCGGAGTGGATCCACGCCGCATACGACATCAAGCCCCTGTCCGAACCAGCCCATACGGAAGGATGCATGGACTTGAAACTTGACGGTGAAGACTGGCTGGAAGCCTCAAAAGCGGGCTGCAAAACCCCGGATGCGCAGATTTTCGTGTCATATTCCAAATCACTGGAACAGCGTAACCCGGCAGCAGCCAAATTCCTGAGCCAGATCAAACTCGATCCTGCTGTCGTGAACGACTGGATCTTGAAGATTGGCCGCGATGAATTGGACCCGCAAGACGTCGCAGAAGAGTGGGTGAAAGCCAACATGGACACGGTCAACACCTGGATCAAATAATCCGGACTGACCACCATACGAGAAGGGGCGGTCCATCCGCCCCTTTTTTTGTGAGTTGATTTTGGAAAGCCGAACTTACACCGACGGAAAGCCTCACGGTAAAGATTAAGGGTGTCTTGGGAATTCGTGGCCGTTCACCCATCCAAACGGGACCCAAGTTCGGACGGAGGTCAGTTGACCGATCTTCGTTGTGCGGGGAATGTTCATACTTACAACCAATCTCGGTATTCAAACATGTATGATGGACTCGCGTGGAGATCCCCGCCGCCCCATTGGGCTGTAGAAGGAGAGCGCCTCACTGTAACCACGGGTGACCGAACGGATTTTTGGAACCGCACGTTTTATGGTTTCACTCGTAAGGATGGCCATCTGTTTTACAGTGAAGTTGCCGGCGATTTCAGCGCCGAAGTTACACTGCATGCGTCATTCGACACGCTTTACGATCAACTGGGCCTCATGTTGCGAGGTGACGACGCCAATTGGTTGAAGGCCGGGTTGGAATACTCCGACAACCGTGCCCAGTTAAGCGCCGTACTGACGCGCAACGGTTGGTCAGACTGGTCCACATCTGCGGCCAGCGACCGCGAGGTGCAAGATGGTGTTCGTATCAGGCTAACCAGACATGGTGACACCGTACGCGTTCAAAGGTGGAGTCAGGACGGAACGTGGCATCTGGTGCGGCTTGGCCATCTTGATCTGCCAGCAGCTACGCAAGTGGGGCTGATGTGTTGCTCACCCGAGCGGGCAGGGTTCAAGGCTGTGTTCAGCGATTTCCATATAGGTGCAGCCATACCCCGTGATCTTCATGAGTGAGCGGAAACCAGCACGATTGGCACAACACCGTTTGGCTGTGTCTACCGGGTGAGGTTCCACGCGCCATAATCGGAAACCAGTAGGTGAACGGGCTCAACGTCTTCTTCTACCTCAGCAAACCTTCCGATGGGCTGTTCGAAAATGTTGTCGGTCAAGTCATCATTCACTGTGGAGACTTCGCCGATTAAAACATCGCCGCCTTCGCCCCAAAATTTGTGCCAGTTTCCGGGATGAAGGGTGACGCTTGCGCCGGGTTCGAGCAACAAGACTTCACCCGGCTCCAGTACCTTTTTGATTCCATCGCATTTGACCGGCACCGGCGCGCTGCGGTCAAGGTTTCCCTCCACGTCGCTTTCAAACATCTCGACCGCGAGCTTGGCACCGCCGCGGTTGATAATGTCTTCGGTCTTGAAAATATGGCGGTGCATAGGTGAGATCTGATCGTGTCGCGAGATCATGATTTTCTCCGCGTAGCACATACCACCACCTCGCTTGAGGTCCTCCATTGAGCCGTTGCGTGTGGTGAACAAGAACAGCCCCATTTTCTCGAAATCACCTGCCCCGAAATCGGTAATATCCCAGCCCAAACGAGCATTGATGATGCCGTCAATCTGGTCCCGTCGCTGGACCATTTCCGTAGGTGACCAATAGGCGAAAGGCGGCATCACAAACCCGAATGAGCGAATGAAGGCGTCGGCCTCGGTGATAATGTCATTGATGCGGGAGCGCTTCATGAATCAAGGTTCCTTGGCGAGACCGGGGTTGGTTCTTTAACTACCACACCGGTCGCGCAGCAGAAATTGCTTTTAGTCGTCAAGATTTGGCGGCTCCTTGATGTCTCTTGGTCGGAGCCGTCTTGTGGTACGAATTCGTGCACAAGACAGTGTTTCGGGAGGAAGCCCAATGGTTGATATCGTGAAGAAATATATACGCGAGACCAAACAGCGCTTGAGGGGGCATCAGAACGTAGCTTCGGCGTTCTCTGCAATTCTCGATCAAACGAAGCGGGATGTAGAGGTCATTCGCGAAGCGGATGAACAAGGCCGCAGTGTCATTCCAGAAATTGACTATCAGCACATCGCCTCAGGTACAGTTTCTCAGGCCCAGCGTGATGACATCCGCACGCGAGGCGCTGCCATCATCCGCAATGTGTTTCCAAGGCGCCAGGTGGAAGACTGGAACGCCGAAATCGGTGCTTACATTGCCGAAAATGACTATCTGACAAAGGCCAAAGAAAAGGCAGGGCTCGATAGTTATTTCAGCACTTTGCAGTCCGGAAAGCCCCAAATCTACGGTCTGTACTGGTCAAGACCGCAGGTCATGGCACGGCAGGCGGAAAGCATGGCGAATACCAAGCGGTTTTTGAACCAATTATGGGACGTGAGCGGACCTGCGGGGGACGAGTTCGATCCCAACCACGACTATGCCTATGCCGACCGCACCCGCCGCCGGGAGCCGGGAGATAAAACGCTGGGCCTGTCGCCGCATATGGATTCAGGTTCTTATGAACGCTGGATCGACCCTGCATACCAACGCATTTACGGTCCTATCTTTGAAGGCGCATTCTCTGATTATGATCCATGGAAAGCGACTTTCCGAACTCAAACGCGTGAGTTCTCCTCGCCAGCGGTCTGTTCCATGTTCCGTACATTTCAAGGATGGACAGCCCTTACAGCGCAGGGGCCACAGGACGGAACACTGAGCCTTATCCCGTCTGCCAGAGGGATCGGCTATTTCTTACTGCGTGCACTGCAAGATGATGTGGACGAAGATGACTTATGCGGTGCGGAGCCGGGCAGGGCGCTCTCTGCCAAACCGGAATGGCACGGCGATATTCTCCACGGTCTCGTCTCAATTCCACTGGTGGAACCGGGCGACACGGTTTGGTGGCATCCCGACATAATTCACTCCGTGGCAGACCATCATCACGGCAAGGATTTTGCAAATGTGATTTACATTGGAGCCTCGCCCCGTTGTGCGAAAAATGAGGCCTATGCACGCAAACAAGCGCAGCATTTTCTTGCCGGTAAGAGCGCTCCTGACTTTGCAGCAGAGGACTATGAAATTGGTTTTAAGGGCCGCGCAACGCTCGATGATTTGACGGAGCTGGGTCGGGCTCAAATGGCACTATAGCGAGGTTACAACGGTTGCGCGCGCGTGGTTGCTAAGCCAGATCGGCACGCCAGCCATATCCATCGGCCAAGGCCAAACACTGCTTCCATTCCATCAGCGCATCGGTCGTACCGATATGGCGCATGGAAGTGGCTGCAGAAGCATGAGCAAGTTGCAATGTAGCTCCCAGCGACCAACCCTCATGAAGACCGTACAATGCGCCGGCGGCAAAGGCGTCTCCGGCGCCGTTTGTCCCCACAATGTCGCTCGCTGGCATGTTCACCGAAGCATGCAAGACCTGTTCACCTGCGTTGGAGACTGCGATTGCCCCCTGTGGAAAATGCACGATGACTATTTCTAGTCCCGGCGTTTCCAAGACAGAAGACGCGTGCTGAACGCAGGCATCCACTCCGACGCTTTGTCCGATTGTCACCGGCTTTCCCGCAACGGCGGCAATCTCGTAGTCATTGACGATTAGATAGTTGAGATGAGGAAGGCACGGTTGCACCAAATACTGTAGAGCGTGCGGAGTGAGTGAACACAGCTCCAGATTGGTCTTTAGGCCAAGGGCCTGAGCGTTTTTCAAAACCGTCACCCAGCCATTGGCATCGTTTTCCCATGGCGAGTCCATCCGTTCGTGGATACCGGGCAGACCAAGGTGCAAAATGCGCGCGGTGCTGGTGGAGAAGTCGAAGTGATCCGGGCTGAGTTCTGCTCCCACACCGGCATGGAACAGATGCGTTCGTCGTGTTGTATCCTGAGCGGTGAATGCATCGGTAAATGTGGTCCGGTGCCCCGCGGCCACCGCGAGCCGGGATGTCTCCAGCCCCTCTGCCGAGGCCTGCTGCATGAGCAAATCCCCGTCACCATCATCCCCCAACAGGCCAATGGTTGAGACAGGCAATGCCGAGTCGAGCCGTTTGATATCGATTGCCAAGTTGCAGGCTGAACCGCCGCCCCGGACTTCATCAGAGAGGATTTTCACCAGCCCTTCTTCACGAGGCCAGCTCTCAACCAGCTTGTTATGATCAGCGCACCATGTACCGGCGGTCACAATGCCACGTCTTTTGTCGTGAACGCTCATTGAGCCTCTGCGCTCAAAACCGTGTCGGTGACTTGGATATCGTCCTCAAGCGCGTGGATGGGTTGGATACCCTTCTTCGACAAACCGTCATGGTACAGTTTCACCGCTTCTTTTGTGCCCATACCGTCTTCAATGATCGACCGCATGATCCGCACGAGTTCGACGGCATCCTCCGCTCCGTAGATTTTGCGTCCAAAAAGCGCCACACGCCCGCCAAAGCGTTCCACCTGTGCGATCAGTTCAAACGTATCACGCGTTGTGCCAGCCGCCCCGCCCAAAACACCGACTATCAAGTTGGCGGGATCGTAGCTCGCCAACTCCTCCATCGCGCGGGCGCCGTTGTATTGCATTTTCAGGAACAGGGGCCGCTGCGTTGCCGGAACTCCAGCAAGACAGCGAACGATCGCGTCGTTGATGAATTTGCCCAGGTCTTCATCGCCTGTGTCGATGTCAAAAGCTGGATTAAACACTTCCAGAAAATGCGCCATGTCGACCCGCTCAGCCTCTTCCCGAAAGGCGCGGTAGGCGTTCAACGTCAAGACATCTTGTTCGCCATCATTGTAAAATGCGATTGCATACAACCCCAGGGCGCAGACCTTTCGCGCGTGTTCCAACGGCGCTGTCCTGAACGGGATCGCGGGACGGTGTTTATAGTTTGCGCCTCTACAGCCCCAGATATCTGTGGCATCGTTAAGCCGAACAGCCGGTGTAATGTCGGAACCATTAAAGGCGTCTTGGCTGTGCAATTCGTCTGCCGACGACAGTGAGGTCAGCATGATATCGACCAGACCTGAGGCCATCATCTCCCGCATTGCCGTGCGATAGTCTTGAGCGGTTTTTGCCTGACGACGTCCTAACTTATCCGTCGTGAAACCCACCCCGCTGATACCGCCCCCCATGTCTGCATCCTTGGCATCGGCGATAATGAAGTCGCTGGGCTTGTACTGGCCGTCTTTTATGTTCGACAGTTTTTGGGTCAGGCGGGTTTCGATCTGCGACGTCATGGGCGGCAAATACCTCTCGGAACAGTTCAGAATTTCAACTCAATAACCATAGCGGAATACGGCCATGCGGTATCACTAGTCGGGCACAACGATCGCCCGTACTTCGTCGTCCAAGGGTGGATTGGCGATTGCATCTGGCGCTTCGGACAACGAGATCGTGCGGCTGATGAGAGGCGCCACGGAAATAGTGCCATCGGCGATCATCCGCGCTGCGCGTTCATGGGTGAACGGGTTGAGAAAACTGAATTGCAGTTGCACTTCGCGGAACAACAGGTCGAACGGCTCGATGGCGACTTTCTCCCCGTCCGGTAAAACACCAAGAATGACGACCCGCCCTCCTGTGCGAGCCAGATTGGGAGCCATGGCCACGGTTGCCGACACTCCCGCACACTCTACCACGAGGTCGGCTCCATCCTTCCAGTGATCACGCATTTCGTCCGGCGTGCCGACCGCCAAGTCGGCGCCTAAAGACAAACCCAAGCGTTGTTTGGACGTGCTGCGGGTGAGCAACATCACTTCGCTGCCCGCAAGATGTGCCAGTTGGACAGCCAACAATCCGATAACGCCCCCACCCAAAACCAAAACACGCTCTCCGGGTTTCGCTGCCCCGATGTCCATGCCGTGCAACGTGCAGGCCAGAGGTTCACAGACTGAGCCGTGAAGAGGGTCAAGGTCTGCCGGCAGGGCGTGTGCGCGGTCCGATGGAAAAGCACAGAACTGGGCAAAGCCTCCGTCGCGGCCGATGCCCGTGGCGACGTTGGCAGAACACAAATTGACACGGCCACGACGGCATTGGTCGCAATGGCCGCACCAATTGTTAGGATCGCATGTGACCCGCGTGCCCAAGGGCAGAGTTCCGGTCGCCCCGTCAACGACGATGCCAGAGAATTCATGTCCTAGTGTTGTTCCTGGGACAGATGGAAATTCGCCTTTGAAGAGATGGCGGTCGGTTCCGCAGATGCCCGCTGCCTCAACTTGTACAACTATGTCACCGGGGCCGGGGACCGGCATGGGCACCTCTATGGTGCGAATGTCGCCTACGTTTATCAACTGGGTCGCCAGCATTGTACGCCCTCCCGTTGGATGGTTGCGATCTGGTTTTTCAACCCGCTTTTATTTGCGCTATCTGGTCCAGAATTTCGGGCAGTTCCGTTGCCGTCAATAGCCCCATGCGCATGTTGATGGACCAAGTGTCCCCGCCTGCCAACTCCACGACATGGCCCTTGATTTTTTCTGCGGTGTAGCCCTCCACTTCCGACGTCGACGGGAAAGCAACACCCAACCCGTTTTGATCGGGTGTGCGGCAAATCCAACGCATGCAGATCGGCGCTTCAGCCGGTTTGTAGCTGATGTAATCAGCTGTTCCGTCAGGGTGCTTTTGGATTGCGTGTGTCAGCCCGTCTTCTCCCGCCAGCATGTCGATTGAGAAGACGACCTCCGGATCAAATTTCTTCTCGGGGGAAAACGTGTGATGCAGATCCGGTTGGTCTGCCAGTTGAGCGAGGAACTCCGCATATCCAGCCTTTGGCGTGATATGGGCAGGGATCGTCTGCCGCACGCGAACGGCTTCCGGTGTGTAGGTCGCGCAATAGACCAGTTCGCCATGATCCACCGGGCGAAAATTTGCGTGCGCCAAATACATCAAATCCATAGGCGTGTTTTTCAGATTTCTGGCCGATACGGAGACGTCCAGTACTGCTGATCCGGCTGCCATGGTGATGCTTGTGGTGGCACAATAATTGGTCGTGAAGGCCACCGTGTATTGATACGAACCAGCAATGGTGATCGTGCCCGCTTGTTCGTCCAAGTTCAGCCATGCGGTCTGGAAGGGTGCGTTTGGCAGTTCGCCATGCAGCGGATGGGTGTCCGTCGGGCCCGGTGCCCCCATGCCTGTCAGCCCGCAATGGATAAGAAAAGCACCGTAAGTCTCAAGGTAGGCCTGCGTATCCACCGGTTCGTCGAACATGGACTGCATGGTCAAGTCACGACCATCGAAAGCGGCACGCCAAACCTGTTGCCCTTTGAACGGCAGGACGATGATTTCGCCGCGGTCATTTTTCACGCGCAGGGCTTGGATGCCGGATGCATAGGTGAAGGCGGACACCTCAAACTCTCCCGAGGTGAAAAGTTTACGTTCCACCTCGGAGAAATAGAATTTATGCAGCTCGATCCGCGTGGACATCCGTGTCTCCCGTGCGATCAGCGGATGCGCTGTCCATTCGTTTCATCGAAAACGAAGAGACGGTCTGGTGGCAATAGCACGCCCACCGGATCGCCTTGGCGACCATCGAAGTCCTTGTGCGCTTTCACCGCGATCTGGTCCGACCCCCAATCCACAGTCACCAATGTGTGGTCGCCTATCAATTCGGTGGTGTAAATCTTGCCAACAAGAGTGCCGTCAGTGGGCGGTGTGACGCTACAGTCTTCCGGACGCACGCCCAGGATCGCCTTGGGTATTTGTCCTCTTACGATGGTTTTCACCTTGGTGCCCTGTGTCAGGAAGCGATCATCTTCCAGGCTCCCATGGATAATGTTCATAGCCGGAGAGCCGATGAATTGGGCCACAAACAGATTGGCTGGATTGTTGTAGATCTCTGCTGGCGTCGCCAGTTGCTGCAGCTCACCCTTTTCCAGAACAGCCACACGGTGCGCCAGCGTCATGGCTTCAATCTGGTCGTGAGTGACGTAAATCGTAGTGATGCCCAGACTGCTCTGCATATGCTTTAGCTGCGCACGCATGTGGCCACGCAGTTTTGCGTCGAGGTTTGAAAGCGGCTCGTCCATCAAGAATACTGAAGGCTGACGTATAATCGCCCGAGCCAGTGCTACGCGTTGTCGCTGACCACCCGACAGTTCGCGCGGATAACGCTCCAATAGGGTTTCGAGTTGAACCTGCTTGGCGGCGTCAAGAATAGCGTCTTCAGTGACGGCCTTGGGCACTTTGCGTACTTTCAGCGGAAAGCCGATGTTTTCTGCCACGGTCTTGTGCGGGTACAGCGCATAGGACTGAAACACCATCGAGATGTCCCGGTACTTTGGCAAAATATCCGTCACGTCCGTATCGCCGATTGATACGCGCCCGGCAGAGGGCGTCTCCAGTCCCGATAGAATGCGCAGGGCGGTTGTTTTGCCAGATCCGGACGCGCCCAGGAGGACCAGAAACTCGCCCGGCGCTACGTCCAGGTTGAAGTCTTCCAGTACTTTTACAGTCCCAAAACTCTTCTGCACCGCATCGAACTTAACCGAAGCCTGCGAACCCACGTCTGTCATATTCTAGCCCTTCACCGCACCCAGAAGGACGCCCTTTGATATAAACCGGGTCAACAAGATCGCCATGATGATGACCGGGATGATCATAACCACGATGATCGCACACATTTCCCACCAGAACACGCCTTTCTCCCCCGCGTTCTTGGCGGCAACCATGATGGGCATGGTTTGAACTTTCACGGTCGCCAGGAAGACCGCGAACAGATACTCGTTCCACGCCAAAACCAAGATCAGCAAAGTGGTGGCCGCCAAACCTGGGCGTGTGAGCGGTAAAACGATATCCCAAAATATGCCAATCCGGGTTGCCCCATCCAGTTGGGCTGACTCCTCCAATTCAATCGGCAGGTTGGCAAAGAAATCGTGCATCAGCCAAACGACGATGGGCAGGTTGACGACAGCGTACAGCAGGATCAGCGCCAGATGGGTGTCCAACAGGCCGACGGCTTGGAACATCACATAGATTGGAATCACAACCACGATGGGTGGCAAAATCCGCTGTGAGATGATCCAAAACAGAATGTCACCATTGCGCAGCGACATCTTGAAATGCTTGCCGAAGGCCCTAGCCAGAAAGAAGAAAAGGGCCAAGCCAACCGAGGCCGATGCCCACCACGGAACACCGGCATAGGTGGTGGCGAGGATTACCACTGCGATCAACGCCACGAACACCAGCACGTTGCCAAATTTTGGTTTGTATTGAATGCGGGCCAGCGCATACGCGGCCATTGACCCCACGATTACGCAAAACGTGGTTGAGGCAATGCTGATCACTACGGAATTGGTGAACGCCAGATAGATTTTGCATATCTGCGGCTCCATTGGCGTGATCGAGACGACCGGTGAGACGACATAGGCAAACGAGTTATGAACCAGCAGGTATAGTTGGCGAAGGATAGACGGAAAGTCACAATTGGCGTCAGTGTTGAACTGCGCCCGCCATGCATCGAGATTGGGTTGGAAATCCACGAAAGGGATGTAAAACGGCCCTTGGTTCACAGCGGCCGCGTCTTTGAACGACGTGATGATCACCCAGTAAATCGGGAAGAGTACGAACAGCGACCAGATCGCCAAAAACAGATAGGCAAACACTTTGGCGACCGGCGCCATTTGTCCGACCGCCGGTGGTTCGAACAGACGCTGCATGACCGTGCGATTATGCTTCTCGAATTTGAAGGACACCGTGCTCATGCCTTGGCCTTTCGCAACTGGCCGACAACCACGTAATTGAAGAATGAGGCACAGACGATCACCGTTAGGATCAACAACAAGTAGGCGATTGCTGCCGAGGTCCCCATATCGTTGGCCCGCCAGACATAGACGGAATGCAGCGTCATCGATTCCGTCGATGAGCCGGGTCCCCCACCGGTCATGATGTTGGGCAGGTCCATGATTTTAAAGGCCTCAATTGCACGTATCAGCAACACGGTTACGGCCACGGGCACAACCTGAGGCCAGACCACTTCGCGAAAAATGTGCACGCTTGAGGCGCCATCCACCTGCGCAGCCTCGATGTGATCACGCGGGACGTTTTCGAGTGCGGCCAACATGCAAATGAAGATGAACGGTATCCACTGCCAAGAATCGCAGATCATCATTACAAACCGTGCCGACCAAGCGTCAGCAGACCAAACCCAAGTGGCAGCGCCGAAGATGCCAAACAGGGGCTCAAAAGGGCCTTTGGTGACGTCAGCGACCATCTTCATGGCATACCCAACGCCCAACGGCGTCACCATCAGCGGGATAAAGAAAATCACACGAAAGAAGTTTTTGCCTTGAATGGGTTGCGAACACAGGAAGGCTAGGCCGGTGCCGATGATGAACTGAAGTCCACAGCCCACCAAAACGTAAAACAGCGTCGTGTAGAGTGTACCGATCGAATTGCCGGACAGGAGAGACGCTCCAAGCAACCACGCCAGGAAAATAGCAGCAGCCGCGGAAATTGATCGGCCAATCATGCCCACCCACGTGGCGGTCTTCAAAGATTTGTACAGCCACCAGACGATTGCGACGGTCACCAGCACGAAAAAGATCGTGCCAAAAATGCTGGCAGGTTCGGTTCGTCCAAGAAAATGGACCTGATCGCTTCCAAAAAGCTGTTTAGCGAAGTTGCGGAAGCCGACGTATCGAAATGTCAGACCTTCGCCGGTAAA
>JBCBYZ010000081.1:0-15151 GCA_039815595.1 Pseudomonadota bacterium
CATCATTCGCAACGAAAAGCGGATGCTGCAAGAATCCGTTGATGCGCTGTTCGACAATGGTCGTCGTGGCCGCACCATCACGGGCGCTAACAAGCGTCCGCTGAAATCCCTGTCCGACATGTTGAAGGGCAAGCAAGGGCGTTTCCGTCAGAACCTGCTCGGCAAGCGCGTCGACTATTCTGGTCGCTCCGTGATCGTGGTGGGTCCGGAACTGAAACTTCACCAGTGCGGTTTGCCGAAGAAAATGGCCTTGGAACTCTTCAAGCCGTTCATCTATGCGCGTCTTGATGCGAAAGGATATTCCTCCACCGTCAAGCAAGCGAAGAAACTGGTCGAGAAAGAAAAGCCCGAAGTCTGGGATATTCTCGACGAGGTGATCCGTGAGCATCCTGTGTTGCTCAACCGCGCGCCTACCTTGCACCGTCTTGGCATTCAGGCCTTCGAGCCTGTCTTGATTGAAGGCAAAGCTATCCACCTACATCCGCTCGTCTGTTCCGCGTTTAACGCAGATTTCGACGGCGACCAGATGGCCGTTCACGTGCCGCTTTCTCTGGAAGCGCAGTTGGAAGCCCGCGTCTTGATGATGTCTACAAACAACATCCTGCACCCCGCGAATGGTCAGCCGATCATCGTGCCATCGCAGGATATCGTTTTGGGTCTCTACTATCTGTCGATTGAAGCCGAAGGGGAGCCCGGTCAGGGCATGATGTTCGGCGACATGGGCGAACTGCAGCACGCGCTCGACACGGGCACCGTCACGCTTCACACGAAGATCAAAGGTCGCTTCAAGACTGTCGATGCCGAAGGCAACCCGATTTCGGAGGTTGTTGAAACAACGCCGGGCCGCATGTTGATGGCAGAGCTTTTGCCGCGCCAACCCGGCATCACCATGGAAATCGTCAACCAGGAGATGACCAAGAAAAACATCTCGGCGATGATCGACAAGGTCTACCGCAACTGCGGTCAAAAGGACACGGTGATCTTCTGTGACCAGGTGATGAAACTCGGTTTCACCCATGCCTGTAAGGCGGGCATCTCGTTCGGTAAGGACGACATGGTGATCCCGGACACCAAAGAGGGTATGGTCTCTGACACCCAGGCCCTCACCAAAGAGTTCGAGCAGCAGTACAATGACGGCCTGATCACCCAGGGTGAGAAGTACAACAAGGTCGTTGATGCCTGGGCTAAGTGTGGTGACAAAGTTGCCGACGAAATGATGGCCGGTCTGCAGGAGACCAAGTTTGATGAAGACGGTCGTCAGAAGCAGATGAACTCGGTCTACATGATGTCCCGCTCCGGGGCGCGTGGTTCTCCAGCACAGATGAAACAGCTGGCGGGTATGCGTGGTCTGATGGCAAAGCCATCCGGTGAGATCATCGAAACACCGATCATTTCGAACTTTAAAGAAGGTCTGACCGTGATGGAGTACTTCAACTCCACCCACGGTGCCCGTAAGGGCCTTGCCGACACCGCTTTGAAAACCGCGAACTCCGGTTACCTCACCCGCCGTTTGGTGGATGTGGCGCAGGATTGCATCATCAACGAAACCGATTGCGGTACGACCAACGGTCTAACCATGCAGGCGATTGTTGATGCTGGTCAGATGGTGGCGTCCCTGTCACAGCGCATCTCCGGTCGTGCGGCTGCAGAAGATGTTGTGCACCCTGAAACCGGTGACGTGATTGTCTCCGCAGGTCAGTCCATCGAAGAGACCGATGCTGCCTTGATCGAGGAAGCCGGTATTCAGCAGGTGAAAATCCGCTCAGCCCTGACCTGTGAAACCCGTACGGGTATTTGCGGCGTCTGCTACGGTCGTGACCTTGCGCGCGGCACGCCCGTTAACATGGGTGAGGCTGTTGGCGTTATCGCGGCACAGTCGATCGGTGAGCCGGGCACTCAGTTGACCATGCGCACGTTCCACATCGGTGGTGCTGCAACGGTGGCTGACTCGTCCTTCATCGAGGCGTCCTATGAAGGTGAGGTGAAAATCCGCAACCGCAATGTGGTGCGCGACTCCGCCGGTAACCTGATGACCATGGGCCGCAATATGGCTGTGCTCATCTTGGACGAGCAGGGTAATGAGCGGGCGGTCCATCGTCTGACATATGGTTCACGCCTGCATGTGGACGATGGCGATACGGTCAAGCAAAGCCAGCGTATCGCGGAATGGGACCCCTATACCCGTCCTATCCTGACCCCTGTTGGGGGCACGGTTGAGTTTGAAGATCTGGTCGAAGGCGTCTCTGTTTCCGAACAGGCCGACGAGAACACCGGCATCGTCAAGCGCACGATCATCGATTGGCGCACGAACCCGCGTGGTGCTGACCTCAAACCCGCTTTGGTCATCAAGGATGCCAAGGGCGAAGTTTTGGTATTGGACCAGGGCGGTGAAGCCCGCTTCCAACTCTCTGTGGATGCCATCTTGTCGGTAGACCCGAGCTCGGATGTGAAGCCGGGTGACGTGTTGGCCCGCGTGCCTTTGGAGAGCGCAAAAACAAAAGACATCACCGGTGGTCTTCCACGGGTGGCGGAACTGTTTGAAGCGCGTCGTCCAAAGGATGCAGCTGTTATTGCTGAGATTGACGGGACCATCCGCTTCGGTCGCGACTATAAGAACAAGCGTCGCATCCACATTGAGCCGAGCGATGAAACTGTTGAGCCGGTCGAGCATCTGATCCCGAAAGGCAAGCCGTTCCACTATCAAGACGGTGACCCAATCGAGAAAGGTGACTACCTGCTGGACGGCAACCCCGCACCGCATGATATTTTGGCGGTGAAGGGCGTTGAGGCCTTGGCATCTTACTTGGTCGATGAAGTGCAGGAAGTGTACCGCCTCCAGGGTGTGGGTATCAACGACAAGCACATCGAAGTCATCGTGCGCCAGATGCTGCAGAAGGTGGAAATCACTGATCCCGGTGAGTCCGGTTTGGTGAAAGCCGAGCAGATGGATCGCATCGAGATGGACATCATGAACGAGAAATTGGTGGAAGAGGGCCGCGCGCCTGCAACTGCCGAACCGGTCTTGTTGGGCATCACGAAAGCCAGCTTGCAGACCCGTTCGTTTATCTCTGCTGCGTCGTTCCAAGAGACAACCCGCGTGCTGACGGAAGCGGCTGTGGCCGGTAAGTCCGATACGCTGGAAGGCTTGAAGGAAAACGTGATTGTGGGTCGTCTGATCCCGGCCGGTACGGGCGGCGTGATGAACCAGGTGCGTCGCGTGGCCAACAGCCGTGATGATTTGATCATCGAAGAGCAGCGCAAGGTTCAAGAAGCCGAAGCTGCGATGTTGGCTGATATGACAGAAGGTGAGGCGGCTGAGTAAGCCTCTCTGTTCTGACAGTCTGAAAACTCAAAAGCCGCTGGGGAAACCCGGCGGCTTTTCTGCTTTTACTGGGTGTTTACCATCGTGAGGATTCACCCGGCGATTTTTGCTGGGCCAATTGCCGTATAGTTACCCGTGTGACATAGTTAACAGATATCGGGGGCTCGATAGTTAAATAAGCGTTAACAGGCACTCTCTAGGCGGGGATTTTTTATGTCGTTCCTTTCAGTCCGGTCCTACGAAACTTCCCAGCCACGCAAGATACGTTTGGCAAGCGGGTTTGTCCTTCTTGGCTCTCTCGCTTTGGTGAGCGGGTGCTCAACAACCGATATCGCGACGTCGGCTTATGCTCCCATGAGTATTTCTTTGCCAGCTCCGCAGAGTTTCCCTGATGGAAAGGGTGGTTTCCGCCCTGCATTGAAGCGCAGCGAATTGCAGCAGTTCGATTATGCGACCATTTATTCCGGTATGAACGATGACGGGACCGTCATTCCAGCTTTCGACTACACAAAAATGTCTGCCCGCTATCTGCGCCAAGAGGTCAATTATTTTGGTCCAGAGGCTAAGGGTACAATCATCGTCGATGCGCGCCGTCGCCATCTCTATCTCGTCTTGGGCAACCGCAAGGCGATGCGTTATGGCATCGCGGTCGGCAAGGAAGGTTTCGGTTGGACCGGGAACTCTCGTCTTGAGTGGAAGCAGAAATGGCCAACTTGGACGCCTCCGCCGGAAATGATTGAGCGCAAGCCACACTTGAAAAAATACGCTGATGGTTTGAAGGGCAGTCCGTCCAACCCATTGGGTGCGCGGGCCATGTATCTCTATAAGAACGGTAAAGACACGCTGTACCGTATCCACGGTACGGACAAACCTCACACGATTGGTTTGGCAGCGTCTTCGGGCTGCTTCCGGATGATCAACCAAGATGTCATAGATCTTTATGATCGTGTCGGGGTGAAGGGTTCTGTGCAGGTGAAGCCGCAGGTTGATTTGGCTATGGTCGAAGGTGGTCGCTAAACCGAGTTTCTAGGCCTGCAGGCTTATGGGGTGAGGCGCCTGCACTGGGAACTGTGGCTGCATATGAGGCGTGCTCACCTATATCAGCTTTTCTCGATAGGTGTGTCAGACGCGCTTCCCCATTCTGCCCATGAGCCGTCATAGAGTCTGTGATTGTGCTGTCCCACAGTTTCCAGCGCCAGCGTCAAAGCGGCTGCGGTCACCCCTGAACCGCATGTTGTCACAACCGGCTTGAAGAGATCGACACCGGCTTCATCGAATTTTTGGCGCAATGCATCTGCATCCAGCAGCTTTCCATCCTGAGAAAGCTCTGAAAACGGCAGAGACAGTGCACCGGGCATGTGCCCCGCGCGGACGCCCGCGCGCGGCTCCGGATCACGACCCGCAAACCGTCCTTCGGGGCGGGCATCCAAAATCTGCATCTCTCCAGAGTCTACAAGCGTGCGCATCGTGTCGAAGGATACTGTGTCCTGTGCGTTTGGCGTAGAAACGAAGAGTTTTGGGTAGATCGGTGCCGTGCCAGATTCCACCGGCAAACGCGCTTCGAGCCATGCTGGAAAACCGCCTTCCAGCAGCACGACCTTGGTAGCGCCCATTGTGCGAAAATTCCACCACACGCGGGGGCCGGAGAAAAAGCCCATCCCGTCATAGACAACGATGGTGTCCTCATGGCTGATACCAAGTGCACCGGCATGACGAGCGAAGGTTTCCGGCGAGGCTAGAGTGTGTGGCAGGTTTGAACCGGGTTCCACGACCGCGTCTATGTCGAAAAAGACGGCGCCTGGAATATGCTGGCTGTCGTACTCTTTGCGGCCGTCTCGCTGCATGTTCGGCAGATACCAAGACCCGTCCACGATGGAGAGAGACGGGTCATCCATTCGAGAGAACAGCCAATCGACGTCAACGAGGTATGGATTGGTGGTGGACATCATGTTTGTCTCCCAATTTTGAGACGGGTTTTTGTGGAACAGGGACTATGGAGTCAAACCGGTAGTGGGCCAAAGCGTATGCGCATCCGGCGGTTTTCGCGTCCTTTTTTCTCGATCTTCCCAATGTGGATGTCGCCAATCTCACGCGTTTCCCCCACATGGGTGCCGCCACAAGGTTGGCTGTCGATGGAAGATGCGTCGCCTATGCAAACAAGACGTATGCGCCCGAGCCCACGCGGCGGCTTCACGTTTTTGGACTTCACCAAGGACGGATTAGCGTCCAACTCCGCTTCATCGATCCATTGCGTGAAGACGGGATGGTTGGCGTTCACAATTTCCATCATGGCTTCGGTGAGGGCCATTTTGTCAGCAGTTTCCGTCATGTCGAAGTCCACCCGGCTTTCATTTAGACCAACGGCTGCGCCTGTAATGGGGTGGGGGCAAACAACGGAGAGCAGGTGGCATGCCGTGTGCATGCGCATCAAGTTGTAGCGGCGTTCCCAATCGATATGGAGTGTGAGAGTTTCTCCCAAGGCAGGGAGTGTTTCACCCTCAACAGGCTGGTGAAAAATATGGGTTTTGCCGCCTGCATTGTAGACTGCGGTTTCGATTTTGATGGATGTTCCATCGGCCCGTTCAAGATATCCACTGTCGCCGGGTTGGCCACCGCTCGTGGCGTAAAAATTGGTTTGGTCCAGAAGGATGTCGCCGTCACCCGTGATGGCCATTACCTTAGCTTCTGCCGTGGTCAGGTATGCATCGTCGGCAAAGAGTGGGCGGGTGGGAGAGTCACTCACCCTTCAAAATCCTCAAATGGAATGTTGTCGCGCTTGGCGGGTTCCATCCAAGCGGGCACGGGCAGGTCTTTCGAGCGCAAGAACTCCGGGTTAAACAGTTTGGCTTGATAGCGGGTTCCGTAGTCGCACAGGATCGTCACAATGGTGTGGCCGGGACCCATTTCCTTTGCCATGCGCACCGCGCCTGCAATATTGACCCCCGACGACCCACCGAGCACCAGACCCTCGTGCTCCATGAGGTCAAACACGATTGGTAGGGCCTCCGCGTCTGGGATTTGGAACGCGTGGTCCACTTCCAATCCCTTCAGATTGGCCGTGATGCGGCCTTGCCCAATGCCTTCGCTTATAGACCCGCCTTCGGATTTCAGTTCGCCGTGTTTGTAGTAGTTGTAGAGCGCAGCGCCCATGGGGTCGGCGATGCCGATCTTGATGTTGGCGTTGCGCTCCCGCAGTGCGATGGCCGTACCGGCCAGGGTTCCACCCGAACCGCAGGCGCAGATAAAGGCGTCCACCTTGCCATCGGTCTGAGTGTAAATTTCCGGGCCGGTCGTATCGATATGGGCTTGGCGGTTAGCCACGTTATCAAACTGGTTGGCCCAGATCGCACCGTTTGGGTGGCTTTCGGCAATCTGCTCAGCCAAGCGACCGGACAAGCGACCGGACAAGCGCACATAATTGTTCGGATTGCGATAGGGCGCGGCGGGCACCTCGATCAGTTCCGCTCCGAACGCTTTGATTGCGTCTTTCTTTTCCTGGCTTTGCGTCTCTGGGATCACAATCATGGATTTGTAACCCAGCGCATTGCCCACCATGGCCAGTCCGATACCGGTGTTCCCGGCCGTGCCTTCGACAATGATCCCGCCCTTTTGAATTTTGCCCTGCTTCTCTGCGTCACGAATGATGGACAACGCCGCGCGGTCTTTGACGCTTTGGCCCGGATTGAGAAACTCGGCCTTGCCCAAAATCTCACACCCTGTTTCGTCCGACACTTTGTTGAGGCGCACCAAGGGTGTGTTGCCGATCATGGAAATGATGGAAGGATTGACGGTCATAAAGGTCTCAACAGTGTCTGATTTGGAACGTGTGGTTGGCCTGACCGTATAGGCAGCGATCTCGTGAAACAAGAAATCCTGTTTTGCGGGTACGCCGTTTGCTGGTCACGGATTACAGGACGGCTGACGCAGTGGGATTTTCGATCCGGGTTCGCAGTGCGGCCACGTTTTCAGCGGTAAGCGGGAAGGACCACATGAGGGCAATGGCCGGTAGTTTGAGCAATATGGGTCCCCAGCCGTAGATGAAGCCCAAGGCGGCAATTCCGATTTCGGTTGAGGGGGTTGCCGGGTCCGCCGAGAAGCCAAACCAGCCCAACAGCGTGAAGGCTGCAAACACTGCAATTGCCAAAGAGAGCTTGGTTGCAAGGCTCCACAGCGCAAAATAAGTGCCGCTCCGCTGCTCGCCGGAATTGGCTGTATCCACATCAATGACGTCGGCTTGCACTGCCGGTGGCAAGGCAATGTCCGCCCCCAAACACAGGCCTGACATAACACAAATCGTGGCGAAGGCGGTAACCGAGCCTTCGCTTAAAAACGGGGCAGGGCTGAACACGATGGCGGCGATAATCATAGCGATGCACCACGCGCGGTGTTTGGTGAGTTTGCCCGCCGCCCATGTCCAAAACGGGACGCTGATCACCCCCGCCAGGAAGTAGGCAAACAACATGGGGCCGCGATACTCCTCCAACCCCAATCGGTCAGAACAGTAGAGCAGGAACAATGTCGCTGCGATGGCGTTGCCGAAGCCGTTCAAGAAAAACGCCAACGCCAGACGCAAGAACGGCTTGTTGGCGATCACATGGCTTAACCCATCGCGCAGGCTCACCCGTGTGGTGGAGTGCTCGCGCGGTTCTTGAACTGTCCTTATGGTGATGGCGGAAAACAGCGGCAGGGTGACCACGAGGCCAATCGCGAGTACGGCAAACCCGTGCACGGAGGCGGGGTCTGCCCAGCCCACAGCGAAGGGCACCACGATGGCGACCAACGTGCCCAGCAAGGTGATAGCCTCGCGTGCGCCGGACAATCGTGCTCGGGCGCGGTATCCGGTCTCCAGTTCCGCGCCCCATGCGGTATAGGCCAAGATGCAACCGGTGTAGCCAATGGATGTGACAAGAGACCAGATGCCCAGATAGGTGATGTCTGCGTCAACCGGTGGCCAAAACAGCATCCACACTCCCAGCATCAGCACGGGTAGGGAAAGGGCAAACCACGACCGCCGACGGCCAAACGAGGGTCGCCAGCGGTCTGACAGCCAACCGGCCACCGGGTCGTTGACCGCATCAAAGGCGCGCACCAAAAACAGTGTTGCGCCAATCGCAGCCAGTGGCAGACCAAGGCTTTCGGCATAAAATGTTGGGATGAACGTGTAGAGCGGCAGTGTCATGGCCGCCAACGGCAAAGCTGGCAGGGCGTAAGCAAGCAACTGCCGACGGCTGAGATTCGGCGGTTTAACTAGGTCTTGGGACAATCCGGTCAGCCGCGCTGATAGATCATTTGGCGCACATCGATGCCGTTGGTTCGGAAACCAGCTTCACAATAGTGCAGGTAATACTCCCACATGCGCTTGAAGCGCTCGTCAAAACCCAATGGCTAGATAGACGGCCAAGCGGCCCAAAAGCGCTCACGCCACTGCGCCAGCGTCTCGCCGTAGTCATGGCCGAATGAGAGACTGTCCACCAAAGACAACCGATTCTGAGGCCCAAGATCTTCCATGATCCGGTCGGACGGCAGCATCCCGCCGGGGAAGATGTATTTTTGGATGAAGTCAGGATTGTCCCGATAGCCTTCGAAGTCTTCATTTCTGATCGTAATGACCTGAACGCCCGCCTTGCCTTTCGGTTTAAGACAATCGTGAAGCTTCTGGAAATACGTGTCCCAGTATTTGGCACCCACCGCTTCAAACATCTCGATGGAACCGATGCGGTCATAGGTGCCGGTTTCATCCCGGTAGTCCTGAAACTTGATTGTGACCTTGTCGTTAAGACCAAGTCGCTGCATGCGAGCCTGGGCGTAGTCGTACTGCTCTTGAGAGATCGTGAGACATGTGATTTTGGCCCCGATGCGACCGGCAACATGTTCCGCAAAACCGCCCCAGCCGCAGCCGATTTCAAGCACGTGGTGATCCGGTTTTATGTCGCAGAGCGTGGAAAGCGACCGGTACTTGGCTTCCTGCGCGTCTTCCAATGAGTTCGCGCCATCGCCGTACCATGCGCTGGAGTAGGTCATGGAAGGGTCGAGCCACTGTTCGTAAAATGCGTTTCCAAGATCGTAGTGCGCCGCGATATTGCGCTTTGAACCCTTCTTGGTATTGCGGTTGAACCAGTGGTGAATGGTGGTCAGCCATTTCAAAAACCGGCCCCGGTCAAAAAACTGTTCTGTGCCACTCTCCGTGCCGTTTACGAGAAACAGTTCCAAAAATGCCGTCACGTTTGGACTGTCCCAGTCGCCCGCCAGATAGCCCTCTGACACGCCAAGCGACCCTGCGGTGATGACGCGGCGCGGTAAGCGCCAATTGTTGAGCGTCGCCACACCGTGGGGGCCGGGCAGTTCGCCGCTATATGTGAAGGTGCGTCCACCGGGAACTGTGAGTTCAATGGAACCCTTTTTGAGCAGTGTTACGGCCCTTAGAGCCAGTGCCATTTGCCGGGGTAGCCCTTGCAAAGCCTCGCTCAGATTGTCTTTGCGCAACTCGATGGTGTCGGTCTTATCGCCGTTTGCGTAGTCGATGGACATAGATCGTCAGTTCCTCCGTGTGGCCAAGATACGGCCACCCGTGTGCCAAGGTTTCAGAGTGCCCGAATTCGGCAGTCTTGCCAATTCTTTAAGGCGTCTGTGCCTGCGACTTCAAGACGACGAGGCCGGACGTTGACTACAGTCGCCGCAGCAGATCGCGCAGGGTTTCGCGTTCCTCCGCCTCCAATGGTGACAGGATATCGCTCAAGGCTTCTGCTATCGCGGTTTGAAGTTCTGTTACGGTGTCATGCCCTAAGTCGGTGAGAGTCAATCGCCAAACTCTTGCGTCTTCCGCATCGCCCTGTCGCTCGATCAGGCCCTTCGTTTCCATGGTTTTTACCAACCGTGTGACCTGCGACTTGTCGCGGGCGACCTGCGCCACGAGGTCCTGGATTTTTGCCGGTTCGCATTCTGCCAAGGTGAGTAAGAGCATGCCGCCGATGGGGCCAACCTTGTGAGTGTCAAAGATATGGGCCCGCGCACTCAGTGATGCATGGATGCGGCGCATGAAACGGTCTGTCAGGTGGGCGATATCGGTGTCTGGCATTGGTATATATAGTTGACTAAGTCCACAAAAATTGAATAGTGGAGAAAGTCAACACATTGGCTGCCTGTTGTTTGATGCAGGCATGCCGAACGCGGTGAAGCGGGAGAGCAAACCATGACGGATTCACAAAAACTGGCACTTAAGATTTCCGGCGTTCTCTGGGTAGTTTGGGGCTTGGTACACGCTTTTGGCGGTGTCATGACCATAGCACAAGATGCGCCGGGCGCAGTGGCAGGCATTGCTGATGCCATTGATCCCGCTTTGGTGGCCGGGCCGTATCATGAAGCGGTCGATGCACTGCTGAACCAGCACGGTTTTAACCTGCTCTGGGTTGGTATTGCCACAACCATTGGCGCCGTTTTTGT
The DNA here is from genome assembly GCA_039815595.1 of Pseudomonadota bacterium. Taxonomy (GTDB): domain Bacteria; phylum Pseudomonadota; class Alphaproteobacteria; order Rhizobiales; family Rhizobiaceae; genus Pseudahrensia. Next base: position 10,763 of record JBCBYZ010000081.1, read on the forward strand.
CTGGAAAGGCAATATGACGTCGATTTGGGTAACGGCCATGCTCGGAGGTCTGTTCGACATCGGTTATTTTGTCTTCATGGACCTTGGTGGCTACGTAAACTTTTTCCCCGGGACAGTTATGACATTGGTGTCCGGCTCCGCGATCGTTCTTAGCTTTTGGGTTTTCTTTCAAAACAGGCAGTCAAAGACTTGAAGCGAAGTGCGACTGATCTTTTCGCATGTCAGATATGAGGTAGCACGATGACACGACTTAGTCTTTTGGGTTTGGCTCTTCTTGGTCTCGGTCTAAGCGCTCCGTCGGCACAAGCGCAAGAAGTATCAGCGGGTCGGGCCTTGGCTGAACTCACCTTCAAAATGGTTGATGAAAAAGAAAAGGGCTATGTTGACCAAGGCGATATGGAATTGGTGCGTGGCCAGATATTTACATCGGTGGACACCAATGAAAACAACAGTCTGTCTTTGGATGAGTTCTTAGGCTGGGACTACGGTTTTGCAAACATCGTAGCAGAGCAGGGCGGTGAACTGGCCTACAAAAGTGCACTAACGGTGGTTTTCAGTTTTTGGGATCGTGACGGTGACGGCGGGATCTCTCCTGCCGAGCACCGCAGGGCGATGATTGCTGATTTCAACCGCGCCGACTTGGATGGTGATGCAATTTTGAACGAAAAGGAATTTTTGAGCGGACTCTCAATCCTCGTCGCCGTTCGTTCCGTTCTCAATCCATAGCATAAGTCGGAAGTGCAGGTGATTTACGAGTCAAGCCACTTGCTGCTCCTTCATTGTATTTAGCGCGTCTAGCGCGCGTTCTCGAGCCTGTTTGTGCTCGACAATCGGCAACGGATAGGTCTCGCCCAGTTTGACGCCGGCAGCACGGAGTTCCCCTAAAGGTGCATCCCACGGTGCTGCCAGATATTGTGCCGGCAGATCGGCCAGTTCCGGCACGTAGCGCTTGATGTAAGTTCCTTTGGCATCAAATTTTTCAGCCTGCATGATGGGGTTGAAAATGCGGAAGTAGGGGGCCGCGTCTGCGCCTGTGCCTGCCACCCATTGCCATTGTGCCGGGTTGCTGGCGGGATCGCCGTCCACCAGCGTGTCCCAAAACCAGCGCTCGCCATGCCGCCAGTCTTGCAGCAGGTGTTTCACCAAAAACGAGCCAACGATCATGCGCACGCGGTTGTGCATCCAGCCGGTTTGATAGAGTTGCCGCATACCAGCGTCTACGATTGGGTAGCCCGTCCTTCCGCGCCGCCACGCTTCCAACAGTGTCTCATTGTCATCCCACGGAAAAGCATCGAACTTGGCGTTGAAATTGGTGTTGTGCAGGTCCGGCCATTCTTGCAGCAAATGGTAGGCAAACTCCCGCCACACGAGCTCCTTGAGATAGGTCTCGATGTCGTCAGAAATGGCGGATGTGCCATTGGGTGCTATGGCGTGCCAGATTTGGTGCGGGCTGATTTCGCCAAAACGCAGATGCGGCGACATGCGGGATGTGCGGTCGGGGCCGGGGAGATCGCGGTCTTTGCCGTATGTGTTTACCAGTCCGCCTTTGAAGCGTTCGAGGTTTTTTGCAGCACCCGCTTCTCCAGGAACCCAAGCGTCATCTATTCCACCGGACCAATCCGGCTGTGTTGGCAGCAGGTTCCAGTCTTCAAGCCGGTCGCTGTTCGGCAGCGGGTTGACGGATTTGATTTCGTTTGGCTTGGCAAGCGGTTTGCGGGGTTGATGGTCGGCTTTGAAACTCTTCCAAAACGGTGTGTAGACCTTGTAAGGGTTGCCCGACCCTGTGCGTACCGCGCTCGGTTCATGCATCAAAAGCCCGGCGCGACTTGCGGCCTGACCCGGGAAGTTGCTCTTTATGGCCGCATCGACAGCCTGTTCCCCCGCGCCGTAGCGGCGGTTCCAGAATATCGCATCAGCTCCGGTCTCTTTTACAATGGTTTCAATAACTTGTTGTGCAGGGCCGCGAGATAGAATCAGCTTGTTGCCAAAGTGATTCAAGGTGTTGCTCAAAGAGGTGAGCGAATGGTGCAGCCACCATTTTTGTGCGCTGCCCATCGGGCGCACATCAGGCGATGTTTCGTCCAAGACGTACAGTAAGATAAGTGGCTTTCCGCTATCCACAGCGCTCACCAGCGCTGGATTGTCTTCCAAGCGCAGGTCTTGGCGAAACCACATGATTGCAGGGGTATCTAGACTGGTGTCGGCCATGGGCATTTCCGTTCTGAATTGGGCCCAAGGTTTACCCATCGCTATGGCTGTTCGCCACAGTTTAACCAGATGTTTTCCTTAATGCGGTTCATCTGTCGCAGATTTGGGCCAATCGGGGCCACGCGACGCGGGAAAACGTTCATGAAAACGATAATTACTAGGTCCATTGGCGTTGTAGCGCTGGCTGGATTTCTCTCGGCTTGCACCGCTGATCCGTACACAGGCCAGCAAAAAGTATCGAACACAGTCATCGGTGCCGGTGTGGGCGCGGGTGTTGGTGCTCTTGGTGGCTTGCTGATTGGCAAGGCGACCGGAGGCAACGGCCGCCGGGGCGCGTTGATTGGTGCCGGTGTTGGAGCCTTGGCCGGTGGTGGCATCGGTGTCTATCAGGACCGCCAGGAACGCCGCTTGCGTGAAGAGTTGCAGAACTCCGGTGTGAGCGTGACGCGGCAGGGCAACAACATCATCCTGAATATGCCCAGCAATATCACGTTTGGCACTGACCGTGCCGACATTCGGCCCGAGTTTTTCCGCGTATTGAACTCCGTTGGCAAGGTGCTCAATGAGTTCAATCAGTCCCTGGTGGACGTTTACGGCCACACCGACAGCGATGGTGCGGCGGGTTACAATCAACAGTTGTCTGAGCGTCGTGGGACCAATGTGGCGAACTACCTGGTGCGCCAAGGCATCAACAGTCGCCGTTTCTACGTGGTTGGCTTTGGTGAAGAACGTCCGATTGCCAGCAATGCAACGGCTGAGGGTAAAGCGCAGAACCGTCGCGTGGAAATTCAGATCACACCGCTCACATAAGCCGGATAGAGAGCGGCCTCGGCTTTAATCCCTCAGGGTGAGCCGGTCGCCGCGCCGTTCATAGGATGACAGCGTTTCCAGGAACTGCTGGCCGAGCAGTGACTGGCTGAGCCGTCCGGGTTCCGCCACCAAAACACTCAAGTTCCTGCGTTCGATGCCCCCAAGATAGAGCCGATCGATGCGCGCGCGGGCCGAGCGGCCAGTGCCGTTGGCAGTGCGTGTAAGAACGGTGTAATTGAGCGTTGATGGTTCAATGCCGACAGTCCGTGCGTCGTCCGCCGAAAGCACAATTACTGTCGCGCCGGTGTCCACCAAGAACCGCACAGTCGCCTCGTTGACGCCTGCCACAGCCTCAAAGTGCCCGGAATTACTGCGCACCAGCGTTACCGATGTGCGTCCGTCATCGCCTTGGCGGGAGATCGGGCTGCCTGGAATGATGCCGCCGGACATGCGCGCGCCGAAGTCTTGCAGATCGAAGCGATATACGTAGCCCGCCATCAGCCCCAAGATAATGACGCCCCAAATGGCGAGCTGCGCCGCGGTGTTGGCAAAGCTTGTGCCGCGCCCCAGCACGGCGGACCCGACTACGGCGGCCCAAAGGGCCATTATGGCCGCGCCTGCAAATTGGTTGGTTTCAAAACCGAGGGTCTTGCCTGTATCTCCCGTCACAATGAGCAGGATGAGGAGGGCACCCACAAGCCCCATAATGATCCAAAAGAAACGGCCCATATCGCGCGTCCTAAATCTGGATTGGATCAGACAGTGGATGCATCCGCACCCTTGCCCGCCTCTGTCTGCGCATCAATACCCGTGTCTCGCTGACGTTGGCGCTGGCGTTGACGCTTTGTGATCCGCTTTTCAGGCCGTTCCAACTTGGCAACGCGCTCAGGAAGTTGCTCCATAACAGCGCGTCGTGTGTCGGGTGAAAACATGCCCCATGATGCGATTTCGTCGCCCGTGCGACCGCAACCGTAACAGTGGCCGGTGGTGGGTTCCAGGACGCAAACTAGGATGCAGGGGGATTCGATAGCTGTGCTCATACCCGTCACATAGTCATAACAAGCACGAGGAAACAGCCCATCTCGGCAGTTTGTTGTGTCGCACCCAGTGTGTCGCCCGTGTGGCCACCGATGTGGTGACGCATGAACACCGTCATCGCCCACGCGAGTGCCAGTAAAACGGCAAGCATTGAGACTGTAGCGATCAGTCCTGCAACGCTCAACAAGATGAGTGTGGGGCCAATGGACCAGAGCATGGCCAATCGCACGGTGTTCGCATTCGGTGCACCATAGCGGGCAGATAGGCCGCTCGTTTCCTTCGATGCAGTGTTTGGTGAAGTGTTGTTAGACAGGTCCTTTTGCGGTCTCGCGG
>JBCBYZ010000098.1:0-12652 GCA_039815595.1 Pseudomonadota bacterium
CCCCCCCCCCCCCCGCCCCACTGGCGCGGCCCCCCCCCCCCACGCGGGGGAGGGCTACCTCCGATCCCAAATCGATTTTGCCTCATGCTCCTGATCAAGTGCCCCTATTGCGAAGAAGAGCGTCCAGAATTGGAGTTTGCCAATGCGGGTCAAGCCCACGTCGTGCGCCCCAAGGACATGGGTGACATGTCAGACGAGGACTTCGAAGCCATGGTCTTCATCCGGCAAAACCCAAAAGGCGTGAACCTGGAACGGTGGCGGCACGTCCATGGTTGCGGACGTTTTTTCAACGCCGCCCGCTCCACCATCACCGACAGGTTTTTGAAGGTCTACAAAGCCGGCCAACCCCGTCCGAGCGAAGAAGAGATTGCGGAGTTGTTGAAGTGACTCAACCTTTCCGTGTCAAAAATCGGGGCACATTGGCCCGCACCCGCACGGTGCGCTTCACGTTCGATGGCAAAAGCTATGAGGGCTTGGAGGGCGACACGCTGGCGTCCGCCTTGCTGGCCAATGGCGTTCATCTCATGGGGCGCTCCTTCAAATATCACCGCCCGCGCGGTGTGATGGCAGCAGGTGTGGAAGAGCCAAACGCTCTGATGGGCATTTCGCGCGAAGGATCAAACAGCGGCGCGCGCCACCAACCCAACGTCCGTGCCTCGGTACAGGAAATTTTTGAAGGTCTGGTCGCCACTTCGCAAAACCGGTTTCCCTCCCTTTCTTTTGATGTCGGCGCGATCAACTCGCTGATGTCGCCTTTCTTTCCGGCGGGCTTTTACTACAAGACGTTTAAATGGCCGGCCAAAGCCTGGGACAAGCTATACGAACCGATCATTCGGCGGGCCGCGGGTCTGGGGGAATCTCCCACAGAGCCAGACCCGGACCGGTACACCAACCGTTTCGCCCATTGTGACGTGCTGGTGATCGGAGGCGGTGCAGCAGGGCTGATGGCAGCGCGCACAGCGGCGGACCAAGGCAAGTCGGTCATCCTGTGCGATGAGAATCCCAGTTTTGGTGGATGGTTGCTGAGCGACACCGACGCGATGATAGACGGCGACACGGCAGCCCACTGGGTCGCGGCACAAATCAAAGCTCTGCGTGCAAGCCCAACTGTTACACTGCTCAACCGCACCACCGGTTTTGGCTACTTCCAGCAAAATATGGTGGCCCTCGCCGAGCGCATCACGGACCACATGTCCAATCCCGATCCAGACTTGCCGCGCGAGCGCATGTGGCAGGTTCGGGCACAGAAGGTTGTGATCGCCCAAGGCATGATTGAGCGGCACATGGTGTTTCCGGACAATGATCGTCCCGGCATCGTGTTGGCGGGCGCTGCCCAAACCTGGCTGAACAAATACGGTGTCACGGTGGGCCGGCGCACAGGCGTCTACACAGCCTGCAACACGGCATGGCAGGCGGCGTTTGAACTCTATGAGGCCGGAACAGACATCCCGGTCATCGTCGATCATCGCGCGCAGGTGGATCAAGCGCTTCTCGACCAGGCCAAGGAACTCGATATTGAAATCGTTTTGGGCGGCGCGATAAAACGGGCGCAAGGCAAGCTGCGCATTTCCGGCATTGAGGTGGTGGACCAAACCTCCAACGAAAGCCGCGAGTTCGAGGTCGACTCGCTCATCATGTCCGCCGCTTGGACACCCTCTTTGCACCTCTATTCCCAGTCCCGTGGCAAGCCACAATGGGATGAGGCGACGCAGCGGTTTTTGCCCGGTGCGTCACCTCAAGACTGCATCAGCATTGGTGGCTGCAACGGCACCGATGATCTGGCGGACGTGCTGGAAGAGGCCGTCAGCGCGTTGGGTGGAACGCCCAAAGACATGACGGTGCTGGATGACGTCTCCACCGAAGGCGGCATTATCGGCCCGGTCCCCACGGCACAGGGGGATGAAAAAGGCAAAGCCTTCGTCGATTTCCAAAACGATGTGACGACCAAGGACATCCGCCTTGCGGTACGCGAAGGCATGCACTCCATCGAGCACGTGAAGCGTTACACCACCAACGGTATGGCGACCGATCAGGGCAAACTGTCGAATATGCACGGACTGGCAATCGCCGCAGACATGCTGGACCGTCCCATCCCAAAAGTGGGCCTCACAACCTTTCGCGCGCCCTACACACCAACCACGTTTGGTACATTTGTGGGCCACGCCACAGGCGCGTTGTTTGATCCGACCCGAAAAACACCCATCCACGACCGGGCCGCAGAGATGGGCGCCGACTTTGAACCGGTCAGCCATTGGCAGCGGGCGTGGTACTTTCCTCACGCTGGCGAAGACATGCACGAAGCTGTGGCGCGGGAATGCCAGACTGTGCGGGAAACCGCTGGTATTTTCGATGCCTCCACTTTGGGCAAAATCGAAGTCACGGGTCCCGACGCCGCCGCATTCATGAACATCCTTTACACAAACGGGTGGGACAAGCTGAAACCCGGTCGCGCAAAATATGGCATCATGCTGCGCGAAGACGGCTTCATCTATGATGATGGTGTGATCGGCAAACTGGCGGATGATCGCTTCCATGTGACCACCACAACCGGCGGAGCACCGCGTGTGCTGAACCACATGGAAGACTATCTGCAGACAGAATTTCCCGAAATGCAGGTCTGGCTCACTTCCACCACCGAGCAATGGGCCACTGTGGCCGTCCAGGGTCCAAAAGCGCGGGAAATCATAGCGCCATTGGTGGACGGTGTAGACATATCCAACGAAGCCTTCCCCCATATGAGTGTTGCGGAATGCAAAGTGGGTGGGATCGACGCCCGTCTGTTCCGAATTTCATTTACCGGCGAGTTGGGTTTTGAAATCAATGTGCCTGCAGACCATGGCCAGGCCTTGTGGGACGCATTGTGGGAACGTGCCGCACCCATGGGTGCCTGTGCCTATGGCACCGAAACGATGCACGTGCTGCGCGCGGAAAAAGGCTACATTATTGTGGGCCAAGACACCGATGGCACGGTCACACCCAACGACGCCGGTCTGTCCTGGGCCATTGCGAAATCAAAACCTGATTTTGTCGGCAAGCGTGGATTGGAACGGCCTGATTTGAAAGCGGAAGGACGACGTCAACTCGTAGGCCTGAAAACCAAAGACCCCAAAACAGTCCTGCCGGAAGGCGCACAGATCGTTGACGATCCTGACCAGCCCATCCCGATGAAAATGATTGGTTTTGTAACGTCGTCCTACTGGTCCCGGGCCTGCGGCGCTTCCATCGCCTTGGCGTTGGTGGAAGGTGGTTTCAGCAAAATGGGCAAGACGCTTTATGTGCCGCTGGAAGACGAAACGGTGGAGGTCGAAGTGACCGGCACCGTGTTCTACGATGAAAAAGGGGAGAAGCTTCATGTCTAGTGAGACCCCGAACGCCAAAACACCCTTGCTGCGCCGCCCGCCCAACCAAGGCTGGCGCATGGCCAACGAGATGGTGTCGATTGAAGCGGCACCACCAGCATCTCGCATCAGCCTGCGAGCAACAGACGAAGGCGCTACCGCGTTTGAAGTGGCTCTGGGCCTCACCCTGCCACGCAAGCCCGGCATGTCCGCATCACGCGGGGGTCGCCACGCTCTTTGGCTCGGGCCGGACGAGTGGCTAGTCTATGATGACATGAAACCAGACACATCCATGGTGCCCCGTTTGGGCAGTTCGAAATTTGCCGCCATCGACATATCCCATCGCAATACGGGCTTTATGGTCACAGGTTCAGGTGCTGCCAACACGCTCAACGCCGGTTGTCCACGCGATCTTTCGGACAGTGCGTTTCCCGTTGGCTGCTGTTCGCGCACCATTTTTGGCAAGGCTGAGATCGTGCTGCACCGGGTCGGCGAAGATGCCTACCGCGTTGAATGCTGGCGCTCCTTCGCGCCCTATGTGCGCGAATTGCTGACTCAGGGCGCAAAAGACGCCGGGCTCTAGGGCAGATTCGTTGCCTTTGTGACGGGCTCTTAGTCTCGCGAGCGTGAGGGGCAAACGGTAGACCCTCTTGACCGGTTGCCCTAGAAGCCGTTCACCAGCGCACAGGCTTTTTCATTCACGGCCACAGGAGAGTTCCGCTTGCACCGCGAGAACACCACCATCGCCGCCAACACAGCGTCAACGGTCGCCGATACCGTCGTACGCCGCCGCGCGGTGTTTTTCATCGGCGGCTATGACCCCAAGTCTGCCGAAGCGTTCTTCGACCGTCTGGATCGGGAAACGGAGCGGTTTGAAGATCTTTGGGAGGTCGAAACGCGGACCGATAGTCAGGTGCAGGTGAGTGCCAACATCACATGCCAGACCCGTCATATTACCGACCCTGAAAACCGTTGGCACGTTAAAACCGACTTCAATTTCGTCTGCCTCGATTCCATTGTCCAAAAGGACTTTAACAGGCCTTTGCAAGACCGGGTTTGGCGCTACCTGAAGACTTTTGCTGACTACAACCTCTCCGGCACAGGCCTTGCGTTCATGCGCCATGCGTGGCGGTTTTGGTTCTATTTCATGTATCCCTTCACCATGCTGGCGCTGGGTTTCGTTATTAGCCTGGTACTGGGATTGTTGATCGCAACTTCAGGTGTGGTCTTGGCATGGCTGACAGCGCCAATCTTTTTCGGCATCGCCATGACGTCCTTCATCAAACTCGTGGCTAAACCCTACTTCGTGTTCCATTTGATGGATTTGTGGAGTTTTTCTGCAGACATCATCCACCGACGCAGGCCGGACATGGACGCGGTGTTTGACGAGTTGGCGGCCGCCGTTGCCATATCGCCATCAGACTATGATGAGATCATCATGGTTGGGCACAGCACCGGCGGCGCTTTGATCCTCGAAGCCGCGGCACGCGCGCTGGATCGCAACCCGGACTTGGCCAAAAGCGATGACCGGTTCTGGATCATGACCGTCGGCTCAACCAGCCTGAAAGTGGGCCTGCACCCCGACGCACAGTGGTATCGGCACCACGTCAACTCAGCGATGAGTCGATCCAACGCCCGCTGGGTCGAATATCAGTGCCAGTCCGATATCATCAATTTTTCCCGCACGAACCCCGCCAAGCTTATGGGCTTTGATCGAAGTGAGGAACCATATTTTAAGCGCTTCGGACTGCGAGTGAAGCGCATGGTGTCGTCTCAAACCTACAAGCGCATCAAACGGAGCTTTTTTCGGGTCCATTACCAATTCGTTTTTGGCAACACGCGCCGTTATTTCTACGATTTTCCAGCCATTTGTTTCGGTCCCGCCCGATTAGCCTTGCGCGTGGCACAGCCCCAGGGGTTTAAGCAACATCTTCACCCGGGCTTGCCGGATTCAGCCGACCGAGACAGCGAACAGGACGACCACAGATGACCAGTTCCATAGCCGCAGCTCTTTGGGGCGCAACGCTGATAGGGTGGATTGCGATCCGCATGCCCAGACGGCGCAAGGCCAAACGCAAAAAAGTCGTCGCACACCGCCGTAGCCTGTGGGAGCGCACAGCTTTGGGGTTGTGCATAGCGGGGCTGTTCGTTTTGCCACTGATCTACTTCACGACAGGCTTTCCGGCTTATGCCAACCGTGTTCCTTACATTTGGACGCTAGTGTTGGGCACCGGGGTTATGATCGGCTTCTTGGTGGTGTTTTATCTTGCTCACAAACAACTGGCCGATAATTGGTCGGTCACTTTGGAACTGCGCGAAGACCATCAGCTGGTTCAAAACGGGCTGTACCAATATGTGCGCCACCCCATGTACTCATCGTTTTGGCTGTGGGGAATTGGGCAAGCGCTTCTGGTTCCAAACTGGGTGGCAGGTTTTGCCGGTGTAGTAAGCGTGGCAGTCTTGTATTTCAGCCGCGTCCACCAAGAAGAGGCCATGATGCGGGACCAGTTCGGGACGCAGTACGACGCCTATTGCGCCAAGACGGGACGTGTCATCCCACGAGTGGGCCGATCAAATTGAGTCTGGAAAGTCACAGGCTCATCAAAAAACCGAGCGTTAGAGAAAAATTGTTTGCCTATGGCCAGGGGTCTGCTTGCCGCTAGCCATGCTGTTGCATACAGACAAGAGTACTTACTCCGGTATCGCGCCTGCTGGATCGGCACATGATTTTACACGTTTTTCACAAGTTTGGTTTTTTTCGCCCTTTAGCAACGGTGGTAACCGGCCTATGGGTAATTGCTGCCGCTGCGGTGCCTGCGCAAGCGGACAGCATCATCACGAACGTGTTCAAGCAGTTCTCCACCGCTCCAACCGAGTTAGTGGTTGATCAGCTAGCATCCAGCAAAAGGCATCGCGGCGATGTCTATCTGCTGCGTGGCTTTGGCAACGTGTTCTCCCGCGGCCTCGACCAGATGGGAGAAAAGCTCAACAATCGCGGCATCGAAGCCCAAGTGATCAGCCACACCAACTGGCGAACTGCATTGACCGCAATCTTGGCCAACCGCAAAAAATTCGGACGCAAGCCCGTCGTACTGATCGGCCACTCGCTTGGAGCCAACCAAGCCATCACGATTGCGGCCGAGTTGAAGAAACGTCGTATCCGCGTGGACTATCTGGTGACGTTCGCTGCCACCAACCCCAAGCCGATCCCGTCCAACGTTCGCAAAGTCACCAACTACTATTTTGAAACGGATGGTTGGGGCAAACCGATTGTCAAAGGTCCCGGCTTCAAGGGTCGGATGAAAAATATCGACTTTTCCAAAGACGAAAAAGTTGGCCATTTTAACATCGAAAAGCAGCCACGCTTGCAGGAACAAGTGATCCGCAATGTGTTGCGTTTCGTCCGGCCCGCCAAGAAGACCAGCCTGACAACACCCGCTGGACGCGGATCTACCGCAGCCGGATAAGCCCGACTATCACCACAGCACAGCAGACCCTGCCCGCAAATTAAACAATAATTGCCTATTTTTTAGTCTTTTCATTGTTTGTCTAAAATTCATGCATATTTTTCACGCATGGCAGCCATGCAAAATTTGCAAGTCAATTTAAGTCATTGTTTTTAGAGCTTTTCCATCGGAGTCGTCCGCATTGAAGCCTGTTGCGCAAGCCTCAGAGTTCGCAGATTGTGTAGAGGCCGCTGTTACAAGTTTTACAGCATAGCCGCTGAATTTTAGGTCCGCCGTTTCCTCCTCCCACGGCCACCGACAAATTCAGCGGCTTTTTTATGGCCCTCAACCCTTCCCGTTCAAACGGAACCGCACCAAACCAAATGTTGATGCGATGATAGGATCTGAGCGTCCAACCTCGCACTCATTCCGATTCTGAGTGTAGCGTTACAAAGCCTTGACCCGTTTGCCGTAGGGCGTTCTACTGCCAAAAAAATATTTGCGCGTGCAAACAATTCGACCCGCCTCATGGAAAGAATAGATTTCCACACGCACGGGCCGCTGGCTTGCCGATGATTTGGGGATGAGGACATGGCAACGCACCGCGTCAAGACAATGATGGAGCTTGCCAAAGTCAGCGGCATCTCCCGCCCAACTTTGTCAAAATATTTCAATGACCCGGACAGCGTACGCGTTTCCATGCGCCAAAAGATTCAGACCGCCGTCGAAAAATATGACTACCGGCCCAACATTTTTGCGATCAACCAGAACCGCAAACTGACAAAGACCATCGGCATTGTGGTGCCCTACTCGTCGGACCCGTTTTTTGCGGAGATGGTGCGCATGATCGAACGGCGCTGCATTGATGCGGGGTTCTGGCCCATCGTGTTCAGCGCGCACGGACAACAGGAACTGGAAAACTACGCGCTGGCGACACTCCAATCCCTTCGTCCTGCAGGCGCTCTCATCGCCCCTTTGGGGAGAGGGTCTGACTTTGAAAGCGTTGAACGGTTCACAAAAGACGTCCCAACCATCGTTTTCGACAGCAACGTGGCTGTTGGCCAAGGGTTCGTAGGCTCCAACAATCGTCAAAGCATTGGCTTGATCGTCAATTACCTGTGCCGAACCGGGGAGCCGCCATGCTTCTTTGAGATGGCCCCGGTCAACCCAAATGCCAACAAGCGCCGCGATGCATATGTAAGGACGATGGAAGAATTGGGTCACGAGCCCATGGTGGTTCAAGTCAACAGGTCCGGCTGGGGGTTTGAAGAAATCGGCCTCACGGAAGGCAACCGGTTGATTGCAGAGCGGTCGTTGCCGTCAGAAACGATATTGTGCAGCAACGACCGCCTGGCGGTTGGGCTCATTGCGGCGGCGTATCAAAACGGCATTCAGGTGGGATTTAAAGAAGGCTGTTCCCTGCGCATCGCCGGGCACGATGATCACCCATGGTCGCAATTCACTTGCCCACCGCTCACAACAGTGGCGCAAGACTACCACGCAATTGCGGAGCACAGCGTAGAACTGTTGTTTGACATCATAAACGCCAAAGCACCGGCAAAAGAGCGAACCGAAGTGTTGTTTGAAGGCACTTTGGTAATGCGTGAATCTGCCTAGCCTGCACTGTGTATCCACATGTACATCGCTTTCAAATTTTACAGGCGTAAAATTTCTACTTGACTCAAGCGACAGCGCTAACCTACTCCTGCCGGGCATCAAACCGGGAGGATTTATGATGAAATTGAAATCTGCTCTTTTTGCAGCAACAATGCTGGTGTCTGCCGCAGCCGTGGCAACATCCGTGAACGCTGCCAGCCACGCTAAAAAACTCACAATCGCGATCGTGAACAACGGTCATATGGAAAACATGAAGAAAGTCGCCGAGGCTTACACCAAAGAAACTGGTGTGGAACTCGAGTGGGTTTCTTTGGAAGAAGGCGTGCTGCGCGAGCAAGTCACGTCCGACACAGCAACCGGTGGTGGTCAGTACGACATCATCAACATCGGCATGCAGGAAGCACCCATATGGGGCAAAGCAGGCTGGATTGAACCGCTGAACTTTGGCGCTGACTACGATGTCAACGACATCCTGCCCGCCATGCGCAATGGCCTGTCCTACAACGGCACGCTCTACGCGGCTCCGTTCTACGGCGAATCCTCAATGGTCATGTACCGCAAGGACTTGGCTGATGCTGCTGGCGTCACCATCGCTGACAACGACTCATGGGACAACGTCACCAAAGCGGCTGCGGCCATGCACAAGCCAGACCAAGGCGTCTACGGTGCTTGCTTGCGCGGTAAGCCGGGCTGGGGCGACAACATGGCGTTCATCACCACCATGGTGAACTCTTTTGGCGGCGCTTGGTTCGACAAAGACATGAAGCCAACCATCGACTCTCCGCAGTGGAAAGCGGCTATCGAGGCTTATGTGAACTTGCTTGGCAAATACGGCCCTCCAGGCTCCGAAGGTAACTCCTTCAACGAGATTCTGGCGTTGTACAATGAAGGCAAATGCGGCATGTGGATCGATGCAACGATTGCTGCATCCTTCTTGAAAGTGCCGGGTGTTGCGTACGCCCAGTCGCCTAACGCTGGTAACCCTGTCGGTGCGAACTGGCTCTGGGCTTGGGCCATGGCTGTTCCAGCCGGTTCGCCAAACTCAGAAGAAGCCAAAAAGTTTATCGAGTGGTCCACTTCGAAAGACTATATCAAAGCTGTCGCAGCGCACCCAGATTTCGGCTGGGGCAGCGTCCCAACCGGCACACGCGCTTCAACCTACGCTTCTGCTGAGTTCAAAGCAGCAGCACCGTTCGCGGCTGCTGAAATGAAGGCAATTGAATCTGCGGCACCTGCTGCCACAGACATCAAGCCTTACGTCGGCGTACAGTTTGCAGCCATTCCGGAATTCCCGGAAGTGGGCAGCGCGGTTGCTCAGGAAATGGCTGCGGCTCTGTCCGGTGCCAAGTCTGTCGATGATGCGTTGAAAGCCTCTCAGGCTGCCGCTGACGCGATCATGAAAGAAGCAGGCTACTACGAGTAAGCCTTCGCTTTAGAGGAGCCCGGCACATCCGTGTTGGGCTCTTCACCCCTTGGCTGACGGCGGCATCCACTTCATTCTTGATGCAGCTTGTCGCCCCGATCTAAAGTTTGATCACATAAGTGTCGCAAGGTTTGCGTGGCTTTCGCCCACGCGGGAGAGAAACCATGACCAACAGAACGCTTCCGCGTCTGCTACAGACGCCAGCCGTTATCCTATTGCTGATCTGGATGCTCATCCCACTGGGGATGACGCTGTACTTCTCATTCATCCGCTATGTCCTCAACAGCCTTCGCAGGCCGGAATGGACAACACCGTCCATCAGCAACTGGCGTGGCTTTGGCAACTATGAGTTCGTCCTCAACTCCAAAGACTTTCTCTTCGCCATCCAAAACAGCCTCTTCATCGTAGGCGGCATTCTGTTCCTGACCGTAATTCTTGGCGTCTTGATCGCCGTTTTGATCAATAAGGCCTTCCCCGGACAAGGCATCGTGCGCGTGCTCTTGATCTCACCCTTCTTCATTATGCCTGCGGTCAACGCGGTCTTGTGGATCAATATGATCCTGGACCCGGTTCTGGGACTAAACGGCCTGGCCATCGAGGGCATCAACGACGTGATTGCCTCTTTGCAAAACGCGCCCATCGTGGGCGGGTTTTTCTCCCTGTGGCCGCAGTTCGAACCCATCTCATTCCGCGCCACCCAGACTTCGGCATATGCGGTCATCATGATGGTGACGTGGCAGTGGACACCGTTTGCCGTGCTGATCTTCATGACCTCTTTGCAGTCAGAAGATGAACAGCAGAAGGAAGCAGCCATCTTGGACGGTGCGAGCAAATGGTCCCAATTCCGGTTCCTGACCCTTCCGCATCTGGGCCGTCCGATTGCAATTGTGGTTATGATCCAAGCTATTTTTCATCTCTCGCTGTATGCGGAAATTGAGATTGTCAGCCGGGGTAACGGGAACAAAAACCTGCCCTATCTGATCGGCGAATTCGCTAACAACAATATCGGCGCAGCCAGCGCCACCGGAATATTCGCAGTCATCTTGGCCAACATCGTAGCGATCTTCCTGCTGCGCATGATTGGCAAGACCTTGATGGATTAGGGGATAAGACCATGGCAATTGTCGCTCAAAATACGAAGTTTGGCACTTATGGCCGCCCGCTCCTGGCGTGGTTGATCGCCCTGCTGTTCTTCTTCCCGATTTTCTGGTTGATCCTCACCAGTTTCAAAACCGACGCGGACGCTGTGAAGCCCGAATTCTTGTTCTTCTTCACACCCACGCTCGACAACTATCTCAACATGACGGAAAACTACGACTATTGGCGATTTGCGACCAATTCCGTCATCACCTCAGTTTTCGCCACCGCAGTCGCGTTGTTTGTCGGCATCCCTGCTGCCTACGCTATGGCCTTCAACCCCAGCCGGCACACCAAAGATATCCTGATGTGGATGCTGTCCACCAAGATGTTGCCAGCAGCCGCCGTGCTTTATCCCATGACGTTTCTGGCCAAATCGATTGGCCTGTTCGACACCCATTTCGTCATCATCATGGTGCTGGCACTCATCAATCTGCCCATCGTGGTGTGGATGCTGTTCACCTATTTCAAAGAAATCCCCAAGGACATCATTGAAGCCGGTCAGATGGATGGCGTGAACACGTGGGGTGAGATCAAAGAAATTCTCATCCCCCTCGCTTGGGGCGGCATCGCCTCCACTGCGCTGCTCTGTTTCATCTTTTGCTGGAACGAAGCCTACTGGACCGTGCGACTGACAACGACAGACGCCGCCACTCTATCCAAACTCATTGAAGGCAACAGGGCGCCGGAGGGTCTGTTCTTTGGCCGTCTGTCAGCCGTGTCCGCCGCAGCTGTCGGCCCCATCGTGGTGCTGGGCTGGTTCTGTCAAAAGCAATTGGTGCAAGGCCTCACCTTCGGTGCCGTTAAGTAAGGAAATCCCATGGGACGCATTGTACTTGAAAATGTGGTGAAACGCTTCGGCGAGACCGAGGTTATTCCACCCTTGAACCTGACCATCGAGGAAGGCGAGTTCGCAGTTTTTGTGGGCCCTTCAGGCTGCGGCAAGTCCACACTGCTGCGCCTGATCGCCGGGCTTGAGGACGCAACAGCTGGCAAAGTCATCATCGATGGCGAGGACGTCACCGAGGTGTCACCGTCCAAACGCGGACTTGCCATGGTGTTCCAATCCTACGCACTTTATCCGCACATGACGGTGCGCAAGAACATCGCCTTCCCCATGCGCATGGCCGGAATGCCCGAAGACGAGCAGGAACGGCGCATCGCAGCCGCTGCAAAGTCGCTCAACCTGACAGATTATCTGGACCGCAAACCCGGCCAATTGTCCGGCGGTCAGCGCCAGCGTGTTGCCATTGGTCGCGCCATCGTTCGCGAGCCCTCCGCATTCTTATTCGATGAGCCGCTTTCCAACCTTGATGCCGCATTGCGCGTTGGCATGCGTCTGGAAATCAGCGAAATGCATAAGAAGCTTAAGACAACGATGATCTACGTCACCCACGACCAAGTGGAAGCCATGACCATGGCCGACCGGATTGTGGTGCTCCAAGCCGGTGTGATCGAACAAGTTGGCAGCCCCTTGGAACTGTACCACAAGCCACAAAACAAGTTTGTGGCAGGCTTCATCGGCTCCCCTAAAATGAATCTGTTGGAAGGCCCGGCTGCAGCCAAGTTGGACGCCCACACCATTGGCATTCGACCCGAGCACATCAGCGTTTCCACAAAAGCCAGCAAAACGGCTTGGAAGGGTACCGTGGGCGTGGCGGAACATCTGGGTTCGGATACGTTCATCAACA
>JBCBYZ010000178.1:0-4678 GCA_039815595.1 Pseudomonadota bacterium
AAAAATCCACCGGCAGCAGATTGTCTCCAGCCTCCGGCGCTTGGCACAAAACGTGGTTGGCCATCACCTTTACATCCGGCCGTGCCCGCTTGGCGAGCCAAGTCAGGACAATTCCATCAGCCACACCATAAGGGTGGTTAGCGATGAAGATCACGGGCCCCGTGCGCGGCACCGCTGCAAGCCGCTCGTGATCGTATTCTACATTCAGTTCCAGCCGGTCGATGGCGGCGTCAAAGAAATCTTCCTGGCGCGAGTTATCCCGCACGTAGGTTTCATACAGTTTCTTGAGACGCTTCTGGCCGCTGCACAGTTCCACCAGCTTGATGAAGTTGCGCCGCCCAGCCTTTTGGCTTGCGGTCGAATAGGTAAAACTGATCTCGCGATCCATCGCGGTGTCCATCGACATGCAGGCTTCCAGCACTGTTAATAACGAGAATGTAGACGCTCAGGTTTCTTAGCGAAACACACATGTCAGTTTCGTGACAGAATTACGCACAGTCTTGTCACAGCTGTTGCGGACGGCTTCATTTGACGCTGTGTTGAGTTGGTTGTTGAGCCAGCGGGTTGAATAAGAATACCGATGTACGACGTTCGTTAATATATGGGTGGCTTTTCTCCAGCTGCAATGCGTGCAGCAATCGCTTCCAGCGGCGTTTGAATATCTGCAATCGAATCGATGACATAGTCCGCTCCAGCATCGCTCAAGACACTGCCTGCCCTCTCGCGGTGCTTTTGTTTTTCGGGTTCCGAAAGCGCGTTCAGAGCCTGCTCGGTTAGTCCAACCGCGTTGCCGGAAAGGGTTAATCCGATGGTCCAAGTGCCTGCGGCCCGGCCTTCTGCGATGCCGGGGGCAGTGTCGTCCACTTTCACGATGCGCGACGGCTCATGCACGCCAAGAGCAACAAAACAGTGATACATGGCCATGGCCGTCGGGCGCCCAACCGGCACTTCGTCGGCACAAACCAGACAATCTGGAGAAAACCCTTGGGCTGCGGCCCGCTCAACCACGCCCTCCATGATGGGGCGTACATAACCGGTGGTAGACCCAATCTTCACGTCGTGTTGGCGCAGCAGGCTTGTTGCCTCCAGCGTGCCGGGGATGAGTTCGGCCTCCCGCTTGGCAATGGTGGCGTTGATCGGCACGAAGACCTTATAAACCGCGTCTATGGCGGCTTCGTCCGGTTCGGTCCCGCGTGTTTTCAGCCACAGCTTGGCAAGTCGAGGTTGCGCCAACATGGCTGCGATATGCGCGCGCTTGGGAAGCCCCATCGGCTCACGCGCCTCCTCCTCCGTGGCAGCAACTTGAAACTGCGCAAAGGCTTCCACAAAGGCTGCCGCCGGCGCGCGTGATCCAAAGTCTACCAATGTGCCCGCCCAATCGAAGATGACGGCTCGCAACTCGTGCAAGTGAGAGGATCCGGTCATCTGCCAACGTCTTTCTTACTTTCATCACCCTGCGTATCGCCGATGATCAATCGGATCCGCGACGCCGCAAAGCTGGTTTCGGCCATCTGCACCGGCACACCGTCTTGGTCGTAATTCACATAGGCGGTGACTAGCACGATTGCGTCCGCCGCGATGTCCAAGCGTTGGCACTCAACACTGTTGGCCGGTCTGGCGGATATGGTCGTTCCGCGCCGACCGTAGCGCGTGACACCGTGGCGGTTTAGCGCTTTGGTGAGAGACCCCAGTTCCGCAAACTCTGCGGCTAACCCAGAGAAACGCACAGGATCAAACCAGCTGTTGGCCGTGCTGATTGGGACGCCATCGGCCCTATGCACGCTTTGGATCGAAAGGGCCGGCGAGCCGGTTTGAAGGTTCAGCGCTTTTGTCACGGTAGCAGGCGCGGGCAGCAAGCCATGTTCGACGAGTTCACCATGGGGCACCCGTCCTTCGCCGGAGACGATCTCGTGGAACCGCGTGTCAGTGGCCACAGGATAGGGCAGGGGATCGCGGGCCACAAACGTGCCTTCACCCCGTCGCGCTTCCAGCAGCCCGTCTTCGCGCAACTCACTGATCGCCTTGCGGACCGTGTGCCGGTGGACGGCCATCTGATCGGCGAGGTCAATTTCGTTGGGAATTTTTGAGCCGACCGCATAGCTGCCATCCACAATGCGCTCCCGCAGGCGGTCGGCAATCTGACGCCATAGGGCAAGACCACTCCCGCGCTGGAGCGCTGACCTGGTATCCGGCGTGTCGGTTGAAGGGGGTTCAATTTGGCTTGATTGTGTCATCGAAATGTCATGTATAGCCTTATAGACATGAGTAACTGGGAATGACCTTGAGAGCAAGTTGTCTAGAGAGAATTCAGTCGCGAGTTGACGACAACCTTCTATACCCAAATCGGATCGTGGAGCGCAGACAGATATGACGGACCAACCGGCTCATGAACCGTCGGACCCCAGAGCGCAGCAACGCGTGATGGGCGTGCTGGCCGCCAGTGCGGGCGACGAGTTGAACGCGTTGTTTGAAACTTTGGACGACGTGCCGGACTGGCAGCATCTGCGTCCGCCTGAAACCGGTTTAATCATGGTGCGGGGCCGCGTTGGCGGGGAGGGTGCCCCGTTTAACTTTGGCGAAGTGACGGTCACCCGCGCGGCGATCACACTGGCCGACGGTCCAACCGGGTTTTCTTACGCCTTGGGGCGGGATCGCAAAAAAGCGGAACAAGCTGCCATCATCCACGCGCTTTGGTCCACACCCGGTCGAACGCAGGAGATGGAAACCGCAATCCTTACACCCTTGGAAGCCAAGCAGAGGAAACGGGATGCCAAACTGGCCGAGGAAACGGCACCAACCAAAGTGGACTTTTTCACGCTCATGCGGGGGGACGATTAATGTCTACTTCTGCCACAGAAGCAAACAAGATGCCTACGAAGGCAGCTATTGCTGCGGGCTTTGCCGATACTGTTCATGATTCCCAGTCCGTGTTCAATGATGTCATGCAGGCGATGGCGAGGCCCGGCTCTATCCGCCAAATCACGCCGGGCCTGTCGCCGCCAGCGATACTAACACCCTGCTGTGCTGCCGTTTTGCTGGCGCTTGCAGACTATGACACGACGGTTTGGCTGGATCAGGTGGCGGAGGCAGATGCGGACACTCTGCGCTGGTTGCGGTTTCATACCGGCACAAAGACAACGCTGGACACCGAGCAAGCCCAATTTGCCGTCGTAACCGCGCCAACAACCTTACCCAATCTCGGCCACTTCGCTCCGGGCACGCCGCTTTATCCGGACCGGTCAACCACCATCATCGTGCAAGTTCCCGATCTGCAAGACGGTTGCGGCTGGACCTTGAGCGGCCCGGGGATTGCTGAAACCGCGCAGCTTGCTGTGCCGTCTCTGCCGGCCAGCTTTGTCGATCAGTGGACCGCCAATCGCGCCCGCTTTCCCTTGGGCGTAGACATCATTTTTTGTGCGCCGGACCGACTGGCCTGCCTGCCCCGCACCACCTGCATCGAGGAGGGTTAGACCATGTATGTGGCTGTCAAAGGCGGAGAACGGGCGATCAAAAACGCCCATGCTTTGTTCGCAGACCGCAGGCGGGGTGACCGTGCCCTGCCATCGGTAACGTTGGAACAAATCGCCGGACAACTGGCCTTTGCAGTGGACCGGGTGATGAGCGAAGGGTCGCTCTACGACCGTGAACTGGCTGCGCTGGCCGTTAAACAGGCCGCAGGCGATTTGATCGAAGCGATCTTCTTGATCCGCGCCTACCGCACCACCTTGCCGCGGTTCGGGTTTTCCAATCCGATTGAAACTGGCGACATGTTGGTGGAGCGGCGCATTTCGGCCACCTACAAAGATCTGCCCGGCGGACAAGTGCTCGGCCCGACCTTCGACTATTCCCACCGTCTGCTGGACTTCATGCTGGCTGCGGAGGGCGAGGTGCCGGACCCGGCCCGCATGGAGGGTGTGGAGGCCAATCCTACTGAGCATGTCTCCAAGATCTTGGACCGAGAGGGCCTGATAGAGGAATTGCCGCAGGCCGCTGACGGCGATCCCGTAGAAGACCTCACCCGTGAACCGTTGGATTTTCCCGCGAGCCGTGCCCTGCGCTTGCAAAACCTGGCGCGGGGAGACGAGGGCTTCTTGCTGGCGCTGGGCTATTCTACCCAACGCGGTTATGCGCGCGGGCACGCGTTTGCCGGTGAAATTCGTATGGGCGAAGTTGAGGTGGATTTCTTTGCCGAAGAGCTCGGCTTCTCCATCCCGCTCGGCCGCATCAAGGTGACGGAGTGCCAGATGGTAACCCAGTTTAAAGGGTCGGCCAAAGTCCCCCCGCAGTTCACCCGTGGCTACGGCCTTGCCTTTGGACAGAGCGAACGCAAAGCCATGTCCATGGCGCTGGTGGACCGGGCGTTGCGCTGGGAAGAACTCGGCGAAGAGTTGATGGCCCCGGCACAAGACCATGAGTTCGTGCTCTCCCACTCCGACAACATTCAAGCCACAGGTTTCGTCGAGCACTTAAAACTCCCCCACTACGTCGACTTCCAGGCCGAACTCGACCTCGTACGCAAAATGCGGGCGGAAGCCGCAAGCGCGCAAGATCAGCAAGAAGCATTGCCGGAGGCTGCGGAATGATCGATCAACATTACAACTTCGCGTATCTTGATGAGCAGACGAAACGGATGATCCGTCGCGCGATCCTCAAGGCCATCGCGATCCCCGGTTATCAG
>JBCBYZ010000110.1:0-11579 GCA_039815595.1 Pseudomonadota bacterium
AAGAGCCAGTGGAAAACGTGTCGGACAATTGCACAAAGCCAAATTGTGGTGTGGACCAGATGACGATCTCTTCGGCCATGCGTGACAGGTGCGTTGCGCAGATGGCGGAGGCCGCCAAGAAATCGAGTGCGAAGTCCCGGTCGGAGACGCTGTCGAGCGAATTGCGGGTTGGTTCACGGAATCCAAGCGCTTTTGCGGTCGCGTGGCGATCTATGGGAAATCCTGTTCCTGCCAGCGCGGCGGCACCCAGTGGGCTTTCATCCATCCGTGCAACGGCGTCAGCAAACCGGCTGCGGTCGCGGGACAACATTTCCACATATGCTAAACAGTGATGACCGAATGTCACCGGCTGGGCCGTTTGCAAATGGGTAAAACCGGGCATCACCGTATTGGCATGTTCTTGCGCCTTATCCACGAGAGCCTTGATGAATGCCTTCAGGGTCGCGTCCGTCTGTTGAGCCCGCTCTTTCACCCACAGGCGCATGTCGAGAGCAACTTGGTCATTGCGCGAACGGGCGGTGTGCAAACGACCGGCAGCCGGCCCAATCAAATCGCGCAGGCGGCTTTCGACATTCATGTGAATGTCTTCAAGATCGGTAGAGAAGGTGAACGAGCCGGCTTCAATTTCTGACAGAATCGTGTCCAGCCCTTGATCGATAAGGGCAGCATCGTCAGATGACAAAACACCGACAGCATGCAACATCGCCGCGTGAGCTTTGGAGCCTGCAATATCCTGACGATAAAGTTTGCGGTCAAAATCAATTGAAGGATTGATCTGGGCCATTACGGTGTCGGGACCCGCGCTGAAGCGGCCGCCCCACATTGTATTGGCGGACCGGTTGCTTGCAGATGCGGTTTTGTCGGGTTTTGGAGTTTGCGCCATGGATATGGGAGCCTGTTGAGGAATGGCTGAAAAACAGTCTGGTGAAACGCCGCAAAAAGGGCCGATTTCAACCGCCGCGAAGACGGCCTTGCTGTTTGGCATTGCATTGGCCGTGGGTGCTGCGATTGCGGTTGGGGTATACGCATTTCAAAGCCTGAAAGTCCATCAGCAGGTTGCGGGTGGCGGGGGAGCTCTTGAAGCTGCCGCGTCGACTTGCTCGGTCGATGAGGCGATGAAAACCCGCTTGTCCGCGGCAGCCATTGGCGAAGTGGCTGCTTTCACGGCACTGGACCGGGACTTTGATGTCTCTGAGTTCGGCTTTTTGAAAGCTGATGGCAGCGAAACGAGCATGGCGGATTGGTCTGGACGAACCGTCCTTCTGAACCTGTGGGCCACGTGGTGCGCGCCTTGCCGGGCCGAAATGCCTGCGCTGCAAGAGCTGCAACAGACATTGGGCAGTGACGGTTTCGAGGTTGTTCCGATCAGCCTTGATCTGGGGTCCATGGACAAGCCCAAGGCGTTTTACGACGAGGTTGGCCTAACAGACCTGGGTCTCTATCATGATGCAAAAATGGCGTCTTTGACGACGTTGAAAAAAGCTGGCCTGGCCTTTGGTCTGCCCGCGACGCTGTTGATCAGCACGGAAGGCTGTGTGCTGGGTACGCTGAACGGCCCGGCCGAATGGGCAGGCCAGGATGCCCAAAACCTCGTGAAAACTGCCCTGACCAAACCTCAGAATTGAGGTTCTAGGCGTCCTTCTGGGTGGTCTCCATGGTGGGCAGAATGTTGCGTGGTCCATGGCCAGTTTCAGCCACAGTGTCTTGCGGATTGTAGATCGCGCAGTGGGACAAGGACAGGCATCCGCAACCGATGCAGCCGTCCAAATTTTCTTTCAGCAAGGTAAGGCTCTCAATTTTTGCGTCGAGCCGCTCATGAAAAATGCTCGAAAAACGAGCCCAGTCTTTTTTGGTGGGGGTGCGACCGTTGGGCAGGGTTGCAAGCAGGTCTTTGATGTCCGCAATGGTCAGACCAAGTTGTTGGGCGATGCGAATGAAAGAAATCCGGCGTATATCAGACCGTAAAAATCTGCGTTGATTGCCGCGGTTTCGCTCGGGAAGCACCAAACCCTGCTCTTCATAATATCGGATTGCTGACACGGCGAGACCGGTTCTGGTGGCGATATCGCCAATGCTCAACAGGTCAGTCGGGCGCAGCACATCAAACTCCCAATAAATTCACATCAAACGCTTGACCTCAAGTTAGCTTGAGGAATTAGGTTGGGTCAAATCAGCGGTTGGAGGATGGTTTTACGGCCATCTTTCACCCTTTCAAGCCCAACGAATTTCAGAAGAAGGATCTCCCAACATGTCGATTGCCCGTTTGGAACATGTGAACTTCACGGCTCAAGATGCGGACGCGAAAGCAGCGACACTGTGTGACCTATTCGGTTGGAAAGTGCGCTGGAGCGGCGATGCACTCCACGGTGCCGGAAGAACCGTGCATGTTGGCTCGGATGATTTTTATGTCGCGATCTACTCGCCAAAGGCGGGTACACAGAAAGCGGCTTTCAGCTCTTACGTGACCAACGGCGCGCTGAACCACATTGCGGTCGTGGTCGATGACATTGATGCGATGGAAAGCCGTGTGACTGACACCGGGTACACACCGATCAACCATGGCGACTACGATCCGGGCCGGCGCTTCTATTTCATTGATGAAGATGGGATCGAGTTTGAAATCGTGCAGTACGATTGAGGGCGTTTCGATCCGCACTGTCTAGAAGTACCGATCAAACGCATTAACGCGTCGGGACAGGTTCCTCGCCCGCGTAGTCGTAAAAGCCTTTGCCGGATTTGCGACCGAGCCAGCCCGCTTCGACATATTTTACCAGCAGCGGGCAGGGGCGGTACTTGCTGTCTGCCAGCCCGTCGTAGAGCACCTGCATAATGGACAAGCATGTATCCAGGCCGATAAAATCGGCCAGTTGCAACGGACCCATAGGGTGATTGGCGCCCAGCTTCATCGCCTTGTCAATCGCAGCAACAGATCCGACACCTTCATATAAGACATAGATCGCCTCATTGATCATGGGGATCAAAACGCGATTGACGATGAAGGCCGGGAAGTCTTCTGAGACCGCGGTTTCCTTGCCCAATTGGTCGCAAAATGCGCGGGCGGTCTGGAAGGTCGGATCGTCTGTGGCAATGCCGCGTACCAGTTCCACCAATTGCATGATGGGGACAGGGTTCATGAAGTGGACGCCGAGGAATTTTTCGGGGCGGTCCGTTGCGGCGGCCAACCTTGTGATGGAAATTGAAGATGTGTTGGTGGCCAAGATTGCGTCTTTGGCCAAGTGCGGGCAGACGGCACGGAATATCTCGCTCTTGATGGCTTCGTTTTCTGTTGCCGCCTCGATCACCATGTCGGCCGCGCCGAGGTCTTCAATTTTGTTGGCCGGTTTGAGCAGCGTCAGCGCCGCGTGGCGCTCGTCTTCGGTGATGCGATGGGACGCGACTTGCCGCGCCATATTGCCCGAAATCGTCGCCAAACCGGATTCAACCTGTTCCGGTTTCACGTCGTGCAACAGCACCGTATAGCCTGACAGGGCGCAGACATGGGCGATGCCATTACCCATTTGGCCTGCGCCGATGATCCCGATCGTTTTCATAATTTGCATTCCGCTATGCCGCAATGTGGTGCTGGCGTGGCCATAGCGGAAATAAAAAGGCCGGGGAAGGTGAACCCGCCCCGGCCTTTGTTAAATTGTCGTCAGCGACAACTTGATTAGCTTATCGCCTTGGGTTCGATGGCTTCTTAAAGGGCTTTTTCAAGCTCCGGCAAGGCGTCGAACAGGTCTGCTACTAAACCGTAATCGGCGACTTGGAAAATGGGGGCTTCGTCGTCCTTGTTGATCGCGACGATCACCTTGGAGTCTTTCATGCCGGCCAGATGCTGAATCGCGCCTGAAATGCCGGCTGCGATGTAAAGGTCCGGTGCTACCACCTTACCGGTCTGCCCAACCTGCCAGTCGTTGGGCGCGTAGCCGGCATCCACCGCCGCACGGGACGCGCCGATAGCAGCGCCCAGTTTGTCGGCCACAGGCACGATTGTGGATTCGAACTTTTCGGAAGAACCGAGGGCCCGTCCACCGGAAATTATGATTTTGGCAGACGTCAATTCGGGACGATCGCTGTCCGACAGGGCAGCGCTGACGAATTCTGACAGGCCTGGGTTCGCCGCCGCATCAACGGTTTCAATGCTGGCAGACCCGGTTTCTCCGACACTGGCAAAACCGGCTGTACGGACGGTGACCACTTTTTTGGCGTCCGTGCTTTGGACGGTCTGGATCGCATTACCCGCATAGATGGGGCGCTCAAACGTGTCAGCGGAATGGACTGCGGTGATGTCAGAAATCTGCATTACGTCCAGCAGAGCCGCGACCCGCGGCATGATGTTCTTGCCATCGGTGGTGGCTGCGGCAACAAACGCATCGTAGCCATCAGCCATGCCGACGATCAGCGCCGCGGTTGGCTCTGCCAGACGGTTGGTCAGATAATCAGCTTCGCAGAGCAGCACTTTGGCTGCGCCATCAAGTTTTGCGGCTTGGTCGGCCACAGCCTTACAGCCATTGCCCGCCACCAAGACGTGCACATCGTTGCCCATGGCGACTGCTGCGCTCATGGCTTTGTGGGTCTGGTCTGAAAGGGTTTCGTTGTCGTGTTCGGCAAAAAGAAGTGTTGTCATCGTCTAGTTTCCTTACAAAACGGTCCTTAGAGGACGCCTGCTTCGTTTTTCAGTTTCTCGACCAGTTCATCCACGGATCCAACCATAACACCGGCTTCGCGTTTTGGCGGTTCTTCCGTCTTCAAAATTGTAACACGCGCGGCCGTGTCCACGCCGTAGTCTGCAGGTGTCTTTTCATCCATCGGCTTTTTCTTGGCCTTCATGATGTTCGGCAATGATGCATAGCGCGGCTCGTTGAGGCGCAGGTCTGTGGTCATGATCAAAGGCATGTTGACCTTGATCGTTTGCAGACCGCCATCGACTTCGCGGGTCACGTTGGCGCTGTCGCCTTCAATTTCCAGCTTCGAGGCGAATGTTGCCTGCGCCCAACCCAGAAGGGCGGAGAGCATCTGGCCGGTCTGGTTGGCGTCGTCATCAATGGCCTGCTTGCCGAGGATCACCAGTTGTGGCTGCTCTTCATCCACAATGCCTTTGAGGATTTTAGCAACAGCGAGCGGCTCAACCAGATCGTCCGATTTTACAAGAATGCCGCGATCAGCGCCCATCGCCAAAGCGGTGCGGATGGTCTCTTGCGACTGCTGCGGCCCGATGGAAACGGCGATCACTTCTTCGGCTTTTCCGGCTTCTTTCAACCGCAGGGCCTCTTCGATGGCGATCTCATCGAACGGGTTCATGGACATTTTGACATTGGCCAATTCAACACCGGAACCGTCCGCTTTTACACGGATTTTCACGTTGTAATCGACAACCCGTTTAACCGGTACGAGAATTTTCATGTTGGTGACCCTCTTAATCAACGCCCATTGGCGCTTGCATATTTATGTCTGGAAGACTGTTTGAAGATTGGCGTGCCATCGGTCTAGCTTCAAGCCGACATTAGGAGCCAGATTTCAGACAGAACAGTGTCCAAACTGTTGTCAGTGTCCTGCCATACTGCCTTCGGTGCGCTCAATGCCTTTGGCACGAGAAAGTAAGGCTCAAGCAGATTGCCGGACCCTAGTGCTGACTTACGTTTACGTCAATTAAGTTGCAGCGACTTCGGTTGCGTTTCTCAGTCCTGTTTGGTGGCGTTGCGACCCCAAGATGAGTTGCGAGATCCGGCTTTTGGTAGAGACGTGCGCCGTGCCGCGTTGATTTTTGGTGGAAGTGCTTTTTCCGGGTCGAGTTCCACGGCGTCCGGCACCACCAGTTCACGGTCAAACAAAGGCACGGAGCGTCGTTTGAGGACCACGACCAAAAGCGCTCCAGCCAGTGCGCCGCCCACATGGGCCGCCCATGAGACCTGACCATCCGGATCGGCGACAAACATGAAGACTTGGAACGCGATCCAGCCGCCCAGCACAGTCCATGCCGGAAGCTTGAGCGGGATGCGTGATAAAAACAGGATCCACACCTTCATATTTGGATGGAGTATCAAATAGGCGGCCACGATGCCTGCCGCCGCGCCGGACGCCCCGATCAGCGGGCTGTCGGAGGATGGAAATGCAAATGCATGAAAGGTCGCCGCTGCAAAGGCGCACAGCAGATAAAACACAAGATATTTGGCGTGGCCCAGCGCGTCTTCGACATTGTCGCCAAACACCCAGATGAACAGCATGTTACCCAGCAGATGGAAAAAGTCCGCGTGAAGGAATGCGCTGGTGAGGGTGCTCAAAAAATACAAGTTGGCCGGTAGAAGTTGCAATTCAACCGGCAGCACCTTCAATTCATTGCTGATGGAAGGGATGTGGCCAAGACCAATCGTGGCCAGTTGCATGGTTTGCTCACCGGCGACGCCAACAATGTTGACCGCCAAATAGACAAGCACGTTGAGCGCAATGATCGTGAGGGTGACCCATTGCAGTGAAACGTGTTTGACGGGTTTTCCGTCGTGCAGCGGCAAAAACATGTGTGCAGTTACCTGTTTTAGCCGGGGACCCACAAAATGTCGTTGGCCCCTTTTTCGTTCGCGTAGCGGGCCGCCACAAACAGAAAATCTGACACGCGGTTCATGTAGCGAATGCCCGACGGGTTTACGTGTTCGCCCGGAGTCTCCGCCAAGTGGACGATCAAGCGTTCGGCGCGACGTGCCGTTGTGCGGGCAACATGCAGAAATGTAGCTGCCGCAGACCCTCCCGGCAGGATGAAAGACCGCAATGGGCTAAGCTCTCTGTTGAGCGTGTCGATATCACTTTCGATGCGTTCGACTTGGGTTTCGATGAGGCGCAATGGCTCATATTCCGGTTTTTCCGGCCCCTCCGGGGTCGCAAGGTCCGCACCCAGATCGAAGAGGTCATTTTGCATGCGCAGCAACATCGCATGGAGATCGGGGATACTTTCCGTATAAAGACGGGCTGCGCCCACCGCACTGTTGGTTTCGTCCACTGTCCCGTAGCTTTCGACCCGCAAATCGAACTTCAAGCGGCGTTCGCCCGTGCCCAAGGCGGTGGTGCCGTCGTCACCGGTTTTCGTGTAGATTTTGTTTAAAACAACCATGCTGCGCTTCCAGACACTTAAAAAGAATGGTGGTGCTTAACACGAACCGGATGGGACGCGACACAGGAGGCTGTGGAAGAGGCCGGATGGAAGGTCGCAGGCGGTGAAATTCCGGTCGGCCCAGACCGGGCTCATGGAGGCTTGGTGCGGACCAGTCTTAGAACTTGTAGCCGAGCTTGACGTTAAGGTTGGTCAGGCCACGGTTGTGATCGCCAAACAGGCTCGCGTGGGATTGGTGTTCCACCTCGAGGACAGCGTTCCACTGTTCGGTGATTTGCACACCCAACGCGAGCGTTTCGCGAAAGAGAATGTTGCTTCCGTACTTTGCCCGCGTATCGGTGGCGTTGCCGTCGATGTCCCCATTGTTGGCTGCGAGGCCAAAAGACGCTTCAATGAAAATTGCGTCGGTGACGCCGAATTGCCAAGCCAGAGCGCTGTAGACGCTGCTGGTGTGATCCCCATCCAGCGCAATATTGGCACCTACCACGACGCGGGGGGCAAAAACCGCATCGCCAAAGGCCATATCACGGGCGTCCGTATCGGAAAATGGGGTGAAGAACACTTCACCGGACAGCGCGACGCCGTTGTCCTCGGGATGGTTTTTATCAAGAAAGTCCGGATTTTGCCAAACACCGCCAAAGCGGGCTTCGTCGATCAACGCATCGTCCGCATGGGCCACAGGCGCAACGGCCGCTAGCAAGAGCGGTGCTACGCTTGCCAGTAAAAAGCACTTGTTTGACGGTCGCTTCAAATTCATCGGGGTAAAAATCGCGAGAAAACCTATAACCGAATCCATACTTCAGGTCCGGAACGCTGCATAGCGCTGCTGCGCAAAAGACCCGACCAAACGCTTTCTGTCACGCCTTTCACGCTTTAACGTGACAAATACACCACAACAACAATCACCAATATGGCTACCGCTTGCGCAGCCACGCGCATGCGCATGAGCCGTTGCGATGTATTGGCGGAACCACCCTGCATCATATTCCAGAGCCCGCGCATCAGGATAATGCCAACGGCAAAACAGGCGATGATCATAATGATGAGCGAAAAATTCATGCGTTCAATCCAATCGGGTGAAATGCGTTGGCCGGAGTTTGCAAGAGTTTGCAGGGGTTGGCCAAAACTGGGTGGAATTTGGCAACCTATCTGCTGTTGATACCCACGCCACGATAGTGAGGTGTCGATGACGCAAATTGCGGGTTTTGCCAAGCCCTGCTCACGGTGAGCGCTGCGGCGCACCGACGCGAGGTCTGTCTCTATCGTTTGGATAAATCCAAGTGTCCGAGCCGGAGTGTGCCACTGGCCAAGGCCACCGCCACCGCACATAAAACCATGCCCAGCAGCTGGAACAGAGCGAGCGTTTCCCCAAACAAAACCCATGCGAGAAGGGCGGCACAGGCGGGTATGAGGTAAAAATAGCCAGCAACCTGGGAAACGGAGCCGCGCTTGATAAGCCACATCAAAAGATAGATGGCGACGATGGATAAGATGATGACTGCCCACGCCATGGCGAAGATCATTTCTCCTGTCCAATCGATGATGCGGTTTTCCATCAACAAAGACAGTACCGTCACTGGAACCAACGCGCCGATATATTGAACTGCGGTTGATGTGCGCACATCGATGGTCTGCCCCACCGCCTTTTGCAAGATGGTAGAGGTCGACAACATCAACATGCCGAATGCCGCGATCGAGATCGTGACCAACGTGACGCCGCCGCTGTCCCAGTCAAAGCCGGGCCACAACACCATGAGAACGCCCAGAAAACCGAGAACCAGCCCGATCCTGTGCCCAGCGGTTATGGTTTCGCCCAAAAACAGCCCAGCCAGCAAAGCGGTGGTGACCGGCTGAAGCCCGATAACAACTGCCGATACACCTGCGGGCATGCCTTGGTCGATCACCCAAAACACCGTCCAGAGGTACAAGCCGTGCAACATGGCCCCGATTAACAGCAGCCAAGCAAACGTCTTTCCCTTAGGCCAAAGTGCTTTCGCCCACCAGGCGATGATGACGAGGAAGACCAACGTAATGGCGAACCGCAGTGCTAGGAATGTAGCGGGCTCACTGTAGGGCATAGCCAGGCGTGCACCGACAAAACCGGTGGAAAAAATCAGCACGAAGAGTATCGGCGCGATGCGGTCGAACATTTGTTGGGCTTGCCTGGAGGAGTGGGCTTCAGTCTATGGGGGCGGGTTCAAACGAGCCCTTGCGTTTGGCGTTGCTGGTCGTAAAGCCATTGCATGCAACAGATTATCGAAATTGTCGTCCCCGTTTTTGCAATGATTGCGTTGGGATATGGGGTTGCGCGCAGCGGCTATCTGAGCGCGTCCGCCGGAGACGGCATTGCGGATTTCGTCTTCAAAGTGGCGGTTCCACTGTTGTTGTTTCGCTCTCTTTCACAACCGGATCCGGCGGTTTCGTCCGGTGTTCTCGGCGCGCTTCCCTTCCTTCTATCCTATTTTTCAGGCGTTGCGGTCGCTTGGATTGTGGCCATGGTTTTGGTGGCGAAAGTGTTTGGACGGGGACTGCGGGCCTCCGTGATTGGAGGGGTTGCCGCCTCGTTTTCCAATCTGGTCTTGTTGGGTATTCCGCTCATCGAGCGGGCTTTTGGCGCTGCTGGTTTGCAAATTCTGTTTACGCTGATTGCGGTGCATTTGATCACCATGATGAGCACATCCACACTCTTGATGGAGTATGCGGCCCGACATGATGGGACGACGCAGAGCGATTTCTCTCCACTGAAGATTTTGCGTCGGGTGATGACCAATCTGGCGGTCAATCCCATTGTCATCGGCATCGTCTGTGGGCTTGTGTTCCGGTGGACAGGACTGCCCATGCCGGGCTTGGCCGCAACCACCATTGAAGCGGTGGCCCAGACGACAGCGCCGCTCGCGCTGTTTGCGCTGGGCATGGGGCTTATCAAATACGGCATCGCCGGGAACGTCGTGCCTGCCGGCTTGATCACCGGATTGAGCCTAGTCGTGCAGCCGTTTGTTGTTTTTGCCTTGGGAACTTGGGTGCTCGACTTGCCGCTACTGACCTTGCAGGTGGCCGTTCTCGCGGCGGCGTGCCCGACCGGGGTGAATGCCTATTTGTTTGCGACCTATTTTGGCACCGCCCAAGGGTTGTCGACCAACGCCATTGTGCTGGCGCTTCTGGGATCGGTGGTCACACTGCCCCTGTGGCTTGCTGTGTTGGTTTAGGGCCCGAACGCGCTAACCCAAGCCTACCATGCGTTGGATATCGCTTGGCTGCAGACCGGCGGCACGTAGATCGGCTAAGCCGGTATCACGGGCGCTTTTGGAGAGCTTGCGCCGGTCGTCGGCCATGATCAGCGGGTGATGGTGATAGACCGGCTGCGGCAGGCCCAGCAATTCCTGCAAGAGCCGGTGAACTGATGTGGATGGTGCCAGATCCACGCCGCGCACCACATGGGTGATACCCTGCAGCGCGTCATCTAGCGTCACTGACAAATGATAGCTGGTGGGCGTGTCCGACCGGGCCAGCACCACATCCCCCCAGTCAGCTGGACTGCCGGTTTTCAAATGATCAGAGCCATCGCCAGACACGTCGAACTCCATCCAGTCTAGATGAGATGGTGAACCGATATGATGGATAGCTGCAGCCATGTTTAAGCGCCACGCATGGCGCGGTTGTTCGAGACGCTTGGCTTTGATTTGGCTGGTGGACCAATCGCGTTCCTGACCGGGATAATGCGGCACGCCATCCGGGTCGCGCGGCCATTTCTGGCCGTTGTTTTCGTGCTCCTCCACCATGGCGCGACTTTCCGAACGGGAAAGAAAAGCCGGGTACACAAGATCGGCTTCAATCAGCGTTTCCAACGCGTCGGCATAATCTGCAAAATGCTGGGACTGGCGGCGCATCGGCGGGTCAAAGGCGAGGCCGAGCCATTCCATGTCTGCCAGCATCTCCGCCTCCAGTTTCGGCGTGCAGCGCGCTGTATCGATATCTTCGATGCGCAGGTAAAACACGCCCCCAAGCTGCTGGGCGAGACGCTGATTGAGAAGCGCGGAATAGGCGTGACCCAAGTGCAAAGAGCCGTTTGGGCTGGGCGCAAACCGAAAACGGGGTGACGACTGTTGTTGGAATTGGTGCGGAGACCCTTGCAAGGATCGGGTTGAATTCATCTCGTCCATGGCTTTGTTTACGGCGGCTGGTGGTGAATTCAAACCGCTGCTGAAGGGTTATATTTGAAACAGGGCGATACTCTTTCCCGCATCCATGATGAAGAAACACTTCGGGCGGCGCTCCACCGGTTGATGGATTTGGACGGGCGGTTTGAAGCGCTATTTGCCGCACACGATTTAAGCGCTGCCGACGTTCCCCTTCGGGCGCGACCGCCAACGCTGGCGACGCTTTGCGAAATCGTGACATCGCAGGTTGTTACGCGCCACGTGGCCGATCTTTTGTGGAGCCGCTTGTCCGCACGCATCGATATGGATCAATCTTCAGC
>JBCBYZ010000189.1:0-4059 GCA_039815595.1 Pseudomonadota bacterium
CGCCCGAACAGCGTGCGCGACCCAATAAAGTTGATCGCGCCAGCCACATAGCGGCCCTCGCGTTTGGCCATGATCAGCAAAATATCATCGGCCATTGTTTCGCCGATCAACGAGTAAAACTTGCGTGTAAGATAGGGCTGTCCCCACTTGCGCGAGCCGGTGTCCATGTAGAACCGGAAGAACGTATCCCACACGTCTTCGGTCAAATCGCTGCCTGTTAGCCACTCGATCTCAATCCCCCCCGCGCCATCGCGACCCTTGAGGGCGCCTTCGCGCTCCTTGCGGATGTTCTTGCGCTTGCGGGAGGATAGCGCGGCCAAGAAAGCGTCGAAATCCGAATAACCGTCGTTCAGCCAATGGAATTGTTGGTCGGTGCGCTGAAGAAACCCCTTTTCACCCAGCGCGTCCCACTCATCGTCGGCCATGAAGGTGATGTGGGCCGAGGAGACTTCCAATTCTTCGCAAACCTGTCGCAGACCGCCTGCCAGCATCAGCCTGTTCTTGGCTGCGTCCGGGCCGTCTCCGGTGAACAGTTTGCGGCCTGTTGCCGGTGTGAAGGGCAGGGTCGCGTGAAGTTTGGGATAATAGCGACCACCCGCGCGCTCAAATGCGTCCGCCCAGCCGTGGTCAAATACATACTCACCCTGGCTGTGAGTTTTAAGGTAGCAAGGGAGGATGCCTAAAATACTTTCGGGCTCTTCGCGCTGACCACGGGTCATGACGAGGTGCTGCCCCATCCAGCCGGTTTCGCGGGTCGCCGAGCCGGAGTCCTCCAAAGCTTTGAAAAACGCATGGGACTGGAACGGGTTATAGTCGAAAGTATCCGTTGGGCCCGTGGTTTCCTTGGCCGGATTTGCAAGTGCGTTCCAGCGGTTGGCATCAATTTCGTTGACGGAGGTGATCGCCGAGATCGCCAATTCGTTTGCCTGTGGAACCGGCTGTGACGGGTTTTTGCCCGCAGCCTCATCCACGGGCGGCAGCAATCGGGTTGGGATCGAACAGTTCAAACGTCATTTGATCAGCATACCGGTAGGTGGTTTTGGCTTGGTCTTCATTGCGGACAGTCCAGGTGATTACAGGCAGGTTGTTTGCTTTTGCACCGGCAACGAACCGGTTGGGCAGGTCCGTCACGCCGTAAGACACAAAATGAAGATCGTAATCGGCCATCGCCCGTGCATGCGTACCAGCGGTGCTATCATCGCCGAATGCGGTCAATCCGCGCGGGATGTCCTGCAACAGTCTGGCAAACTGGGCACAAATCCAATGGTCGAAAGACATGACGGCCACGGATCCGTTGTAGCTTTCCAGAGCATCGGCAACGCCTTCCACAAAACCTGCGTCCTCGCCTTCCACGCCTTTGAGTTCCAAGATCAATGGTACACGGCCTGCGACCAGGTCGAGATGCTTCTTTAACGTCGCAATGGTGTCAGACGTGTCTGCCAGTTTCATGTTCGCCAGCTCTTGCGGCGTGTGGCTGCGCACGGTGCCAACAATACCGGTCATGCGCTCCAGATCGGAATCGTGAAAGACAACCGGTTCTCCGGTGGCGGAGACCTGTAGATCGCATTCTATGGCAAAGCCGGAATCAATGGCCCGCTGGAAAGCCGTCAAAGAGTTTTCCGCCACGGTATCATTCCCATCGTGCAATGCGCGATGTGCAATTGGAGTGGCCGTCAGCCACTTCGGTGCGAGTTCCGGGCGGTCAACTTCCATTGATCATGCTTCTCCAAAGGATATCCGAGCCGCCCCTATTCAAAGGCGATCATTGCATCAACTTCCACGGCAACGCCCAGCGGTAGTGAGCCCATGCCGACGGCTGCGCGTGCGTGCTTTCCAGCGTCTCCCAGCACTTCGACGAGGAAATCAGAAGCTCCGTTCACCACTTTTGGATGATCGGTATAGTCTGGCGTTGCGTTGACGAAGCCTTGGATTTTCAACACTTGTGTGATGCGGGAGAGGTCGCCAAGAGCAGCCTTTGCCTGCGCCAAAATGTTGATTGCACAGAGTTTTGCCGCCGCTTGGCCGATTTCCAGATCGGCTGTGTCCCCCAGTTTGGCTATAAACTCAGGGCCATTTGGACCCATGGGGATTTGGCCTGAAATCACCAGTAGATTGCCTGAAATGGTAAACGGCACGTAGTTGGCTGCCGGTGCGGCGGGGGATGGCAGGGTGATGCCCATGGCGGCAAGTGTTTCTTCCGGGGTGCTGGTCATGGAGGCGGTCCAAATCAAGAGTGCGATGTGTGTTCGGTGCCTCTTGGGTATCGTGTTTGCCATGCCGACAAAAGGGCTCAAGTGATCTGAATTTCCGGTTGGCGTTTCGCCGCATTCATGGTCACACTGCTAGCGCAAGGTGAGAAGTTGGTTTGGCCTCTTCACGCTTATGACTAACAAGAGGAATGGTTCATCCATGGGTATCGCCCGACGGTTTTCTAAACACTACAAGCTTGCACCTGTCCTCGTCTTGGGCGGGGCGGCTACCGTGCTTATCGCCCCACTTGCGCATGCGTCCGCAATTGATGCGCTCAAGCCGCACCGCGCGGTCTATGATGTGAAACTTGAAAAAGCGAGCGACCGCTCCGGCATTCGCGCCATGGACGGGCGGATTGTGTACGAAATCAAGGGCTCGCGTTGCGAAGGGTTCGCCGTTCGGTTTCGTTTTTTGACGCGCGTGCGCAGTGCGCGAAAGACGTTCACCAGCGATCAACGCAATGCCACTTTTGAGAGTGGCGACGGGACGACGTTTAATTTTTCCAACCAGTCCTATCTCAATGAGCAGTTGGAAAGCAGTTTGCAGGGCGTTGCGAAGCGCGGGGATGACGGGGTGGAGATCGAGTTTTCCAAGCCCGACGCGAAAACCCTGCAATTGGATGATGCCGTGTTTTTGACCCAGCACGTCACGCAGATGTTGGAAGCTGCAAAACGGGAGCAAACTTTCCTCACCGCCCGCGTCTATGATGCGTCTGAAGGCGGGAACAATCTGGTTGATACCACAGCCGTGATTGGCAAAAGCCGTGCCGGTGAAACCGCAGTGGACGACGAAGATGCAGCCATTAAAGCCAAGTTTGAAGGGGAGCCCGGTTGGCCGGTATCGGTGAGTTATTTTGGTGTCGAAGACGCTACCAAACAGGTGGAGCGGACACCGGATTATCAGGTTTCGTTTATTTTGCAGGAAAGTGGCGTCTCACGCCGACTGAAAATGACCTATCCGGATTATTCTTTGAGTGGAAAATTGACCGATATCGAGTTTTTTGAATCCACGCCTTGCGAGTGAACGCTCGTTAGTCTTCATCTGTTTCCGCTTCTTTTGGCGGTGTTTTAGGTGCGTAACGCTCGCCCTTGTGTGGATTGGCGAAGGTAAGGCCCAGTTCAACCGCGCTGCCACCAAAGCGATCGCGCAGTTTGTCCATGGCCCGCTCGGCTGAGGCGCGGCGATCCGCTTTCTCGTCGATCAAGTCACCGGGGTCCGCCGCTTCGTCCGATTGCAGATCGCTCACTCCGATGCCCAACAACCTGAACTTTGTCCCGTCCAACTCCTTTTCCAGCATGGTTCGGCCCACATGGAACATGCGGTCGGCCAGTTGGGTTGGGTCGGGCAGGGTGGTGTTGCGGGTGCGGCTTTTGAAGTCTTTGGTCTTGAGTTTTAGCACCACTGTTTGCCCCGCCGTGTGGGATGCTTTGAGGCGCTCCGAAACGCGCTCTGCTTGGCGACGCAAAATTGGCAACAGGTCGTCTGCACTGGCCATATCGGTGTTGAAGGTTGTTTCGGAACTCACGCTTTTTGCGCCGCTTCGGGGTTCGACACTGCGCACATCCTGGCCTTTTGAAAGCCGCGCGAGCCGCTGTCCGATGCTGCCGTAGCGCTTTAGCAGGTCGTTTTCATCCGCCACCTGCAGGTCTTTGATCAGCCGGATATTGTCCGCCGCCAAGCGCGCCTGCATGGCCTTGCCCACGCCCCAGATCAGAGAAACTGGTTTTTGGGCCAAAAACTCATACGCTTCCGCCGCGCCGATGACCGAGAATCCACGGGGTTTTTCGAGGTCCGAGGCCACTTTTGCCA
>JBCBYZ010000148.1:0-7272 GCA_039815595.1 Pseudomonadota bacterium
ACGGACATGGGTCAGACCAATCTGCTCTTGCTTCGTTCCTGCGCGTGCTTTCATGTGGGTCGTTAAAGATCAAAAGCATCGGACCAAACTGTTCATGAGTTCATCGATCTTCGGCGTCTTTGGCTACGGCTCGCTGGTCAATACGGACACATTGCGCACGTCTTACGTCAGCGTTCATCGCGCTCGTGTGAGGGGCTGGCGGCGACAATGGCTAAGAAGACCTGAAGGCGCTGGAGACTTTGCGCTTGCGGGAGATTTGGCCTTTCTTTCCGCATCCGTCGATGAGAACGGCGGGTGGATTGATGGCATGCTGGTCTTGGACAACGCCGACAACCTGCCAGCTCTGGATGCGCGTGAGATGCTGTATGACCGTGTTGAGGTCCCGCGTGGGGACTTGCAATGGCTTGATGGTGCACCCGACGCTGCAAGACATGCGCCGCTCTATATATACAGCGCACCGTCTGAACCGGCTGGTCAGAGTTTGCGCATTTTACGCTCCTACCTCGATGCAGTTTTGCAGGGCTATTACCGTGCCTTTGGTGAAAATGGCGTTGCCGGTTTTATGGCAACAACTAAGCCGAACGGCCTAGACCTTTGGGAAGACCGAGCGACGCCCATCTACCCTAGGTCCATTGTGTTAAGCGCCGAGGAAATCGAAGTGATCAATCGGTACGTGCCGGTTAAAAGTTAAGGCTCTCGGTCAAAACGGGCCTCTGGCGTCGTCTGTTGCGTACCACACACCGTGAACGGCCAAGGTTTTCTTGCAATTTAAGGCGAGGGCGCATTAGAAGAGCCGAAATTAAGATGCGGATAGATCTTGCACGTTGGTGCGACCCTGTCCGGTGGAGAGAGTATCAATCATGTCCAACACCACGACCGAATGGTCCCCCAGTTCCTGGCGCGCAAAACCCGGTTTGCAGATGCCGAACTTCCCAGATGCGGCAAAATTGGTGGAGACCGAAAAGCGTCTCGCTGGCTTTCCTCCGCTCGTCTTTGCCGGTGAAGCCCGTGCTTTGAAGGACGAGCTTGCCCGCGTGTGCCGTGGTGAAGCGTTTTTGATGCAGGGCGGTGACTGTGCCGAAAGCTTTGCCGAGCACGATGCTGACTCGATCCGCGACTTCTTCCGCGTGTTCTTGCAGATGGCGATTGTGCTGACATTCGGCGCGTCCAAGCCGGTCGTGAAAGTGGGTCGCATCGCAGGCCAGTTCGCTAAGCCGCGTTCATCCGACGTGGAGAGCAAGGATGGCGTGGAACTGCCGTCTTACCGGGGCGATATCGTCAACGGTATTGAATTTAACGATGAGGCCCGCATACCGGACCCCGAGCGCCAGATCATGGCTTACCGCCAGTCAGCGGCCACGTTGAACCTGCTTCGCGCTTTCGCGCAGGGCGGCTATGCCAATTTGAACCACGTCCACCAGTGGATGCTTGGTTTCGTCAAAAGCTCTCCCCAAGCGCATCGCTATCAGGAACTGGCGGCCCGCATCACCGAGACGCTGGACTTTATGAAGGCTATCGGGATGGACCCGGAGAACAATCCAAAGCTGCGCGAGACGGATTTCTACACATCCCACGAGGCACTTTTGCTTGGATATGAAGAAGCGCTCACGCGGGATGATTCCATCACAGGCGACCCATATGCAACGTCCGGTCATATGATTTGGATCGGCGATCGTACCCGTCAGCCCGACCATGCACATGTTGAATATTGCCGTGGTGTGAAAAACCCGATTGGTCTCAAATGCGGGCCAACCACGACCGCCGACGGTCTATTGGAACTGATCGACATCCTGTCGCCGGACAATGAGCCCGGTCGCCTGACGCTGATTGCCCGTTTTGGCCACGACAAGGTCACCGAGCATCTGCCGCAATTGATCCGCGCGGTTGAACGTGAAGGCAAGCAAGTTGTGTGGTCTTGCGACCCGATGCACGGCAATACGATCTCCGCCGGAGGCTTCAAAACCCGACCGTTTGATCGTGTGATGGGTGAGGTCAACGGCTTCTTTGATGTTCACGATGCCGAGGGAACAATTGCCGGGGGTGTCCATGTGGAGATGACCGGTAAGGATGTCACCGAATGCACTGGCGGTGCCCGCGCGATCTCCGATGATGATCTGGGAAATCGCTATCACACCCATTGCGACCCGCGCCTCAACGCGGACCAAGCTTTGGAACTCGCGTTCTTGATTGCCGAGCGTTTGAAGAGCGGCAAGGATGACGACAAAGCCCAAGATCAAGCCGCCTGATGGCCGCCGCTGAAGACAGTGTTACGTCCAGCGGTGCGCCCTATTCGGGAACAACGCGCCACGGGTCATGTCTGTGCGGTTCGGTCCGCTATAGTGTCGATGGCCCCATGCGGGCGGTCGTCGCCTGCCATTGTCAACAATGCCGCAAACAGTCCGGCCACTTTTTTGCCGCTACAGACGCTCTGGATACGGATTTGACCATCACAGATGGTGGTACGTTGAAATGGTATGCTGCTTCCTCTGAGGCCAAACGGGGGTTCTGCAGCACGTGTGGATCAGCGCTGTTTTGGAAGAGCAATGGCTCCGTCAAAACATCTATCTTGGCTGGTTCCATGGACGGTGAAACGCGCCTTGCGCTCGACCGGCACATTTTCGTCGCCAACAAGGGCGACTACTACGACGTGGCTGATGGGTTACCAAGTTTCGATCAAGACGATGGTGCTGTCGCTAAGCCGGAATGGAGCTGAAACAGCGGGCGCCTAAGCGGCCTCTTTCTGCTTATTCTGTTTAGCCAACGGTGTAAGCACTGTGGTTGCCGGGTCATGTTCGGGCTGGTTGGCCTGCACCCAGTTTTCCAGATCGTCTGACGCTAAGCTGCGTGAAAAGTAGAATCCTTGCAGGATGTGCACGCCCTGTTGGCGACACAGATCAATGTGTTCTTCCGTTTCGATGCCTTCCGCCACCGTCTTACAACCCAGCGCTTTTGCCATGGTCAGCACGCATTGTAGAAGTCCCGCAACGCGGTCATCGGTTAGGGCGTTGTTGATAACGGACCGGTCCACTTTCAGGCTGTCCACGGGCAATTTGGCGAGCCGTGCAATGTTGCTGTAGCCGGTACCAAAGTCATCAATTGCGATCTTAAAGCCCGCCCTGTGCAGACCTTCGATCACCGTGTCGGTTAGTGCTTCGTTGGAAAAGGCTGTGCTTTCCGTGATTTCCAACTCCATATCGGCGGGGTTGAACCGGTTTTTACGCGCTATGGCGCAGATGCGTTTCACCATATTGGGTTGGGTAAAGTGCTCCGACCCGACATTGATGGCAACGTTGAGATCGAGGCCCGATGCCGTCCATTTTGCGTGATCCCGCATCGCCCGGTCGGCGACCCACTCTCCCAGATTCTGCATCAAAGGAGAGTTAGTGATGGCCGGTAGCCACTCATTGGGTGCTATTCGACCTTTTTCGGGATGATCCCATCGCACCAGCGCTTCAACAGAGCGGATCATGCGGGTGCGGCAACACACTTTCGGTTGATACTCCAGCGTCAACTCATCATTGGTGATGGCTGTTTCAATTTCCGCGCGCATCTGAGACACCGAAAGAACGCCGATGCTGTCATCATAGACGTAGAAGCGGCCTTTGCCCTGTTTCTTGGCGTGGTACATGGCGATGTCGGCCAAACGCATCAGCGGGCGCAAGCGGCAACCATCCTTAGGATAGCGAGATGCGCCAATACTGGCATGGCGTTTACCAATACCAGGGACATCAACACTGGCTTGTTCCAGCGCTTTTTGTAGGTGGCGCAAGAATGCCTCCAAGGCCGTCTTGTTGTTCAGGCCCGGAAAGGTAATCGCAAACTCATCACCGCCCACACGCGCCACCACCGGCACGATGGGGTCACCCATGGAAAAGCCCATTCCGCGCCATTGTGTTTCGACTACAGTGCGAAGGGCGTTTGCGATGTTCTGCAAAAGTTGGTCCCCAGCTGCGTGACCATGGACGTCGTTGACTTGCTTAAAATCATCAAGATCGATGAAGATAAATGCACCTTTGGCGGTATCAACAGACCCTCTGGAAGGCGAGGTGGACTTCTGCTCAGCGGCGCGCGCACTGCGCAGCAGGTTTGAAGTTAACTCTACAAGGTGGGTTCTGTTTGGTAGCGCGGTAAGCCCGTCCGTATAGGCGGCCTTCTCTACCATTGTGTGTACTCCGCGCACTTCGCTCACCAAGTCGTTGTAGTGCGAAAAGAACTCTTGAACTTCTGCTATGTGAACAATGCCGCGCCGTGTCTCCACGGGTTCCAGACGGCGTTTGGTCGTATGTTCGCGCAGTTTGCCCAAAAAATGCTCGATCGGCTTTGCGAGCGAATTCACGAACAACAAGATGAAGGCGATGGAGAGCGCCAGCCCAAATGCAAAGGACCAAATGAGTGCTTTTGTGTTTTCGAGCGCTTTTGCGTGCAGTTCCACAACAGGTTGCGGGATCATCACGCCCCAATTCGGGCCGGGGACGTGTGTGAAGCCTGCAATCATGTCACCTTTCAAGGCT
This sequence comes from Pseudomonadota bacterium, assembly GCA_039815595.1. Classification (GTDB taxonomy): domain Bacteria; phylum Pseudomonadota; class Alphaproteobacteria; order Rhizobiales; family Rhizobiaceae; genus Pseudahrensia. Next base: position 4,512 of record JBCBYZ010000148.1, read on the forward strand.
GGTGAGTAGAATTGCTGAATCCCGGTCTCACGGTTCATCATGCGTTTGACAGCGGAAACTTTGGCGATGTTTTTGCGCGCCGCAACCCAAGAGGGCAGAGGATGCGACAGGACATTGCCCTTGTGGTCTACGATGGCCGCATGACCTTTCTCGCCAAACGCAATGGCGGATCCGAGATCAACGAAATACTGCGTTGAGACGACTGCGATAGAGACGGTGTCGCCATAGCGCCGGGCCACCAGCATGACATTTGTGCCGTTGCGCCCTTGCATGACGGGTGAGAACGTTGCTCTGCCGGAGACCGCGTTATCAAGGCCCCAATAAACGTGGTTCGGCGGCATGTGCTTGGTCTGGCGCAGGCGATGATCGACCTTCGCCAACACTGTTTTTGTCTTAGCATCCAAAAGGTGCACGCAAAGGATGTTCAGGCTGCGCATCAGGCCATGAAGATTGTGAGGTCGGGTGCCTTGCGCCAAATAGGTCGCGACGGTGTCTGTACCGGCGACCAGATCCTTGTGGTAGCGCGCCATAGCAGTGCCGAGGTTTTGCGCCAGTAGCAGGTGCCGGTCTTTGACCTCGGCAAACTCCCGTTCTACGCCATGCTTATAGGTCCACCAGCCAAACGTTGCTGCCGGTGCAATGGCGGCCAGGATAAGGCCCCATGCTAAAAGTGTTCTGAGTTTCATCGCTTGCCCCCGCAATTCGAGCGGACAAGGTGGCAGACGGTTCTTAACAGACCTCAAGGTTCCGCATGGGACTTAGTGTGTCGGTGAATTCTCCCTTAAGCAGCTTTGTCGAATTGTCGGTATCAGCGCCGCGATCATCCCACGCATGTGTTTTGCATGGACGTGGGTATCGGCTGGCGCTAAACGGACCTTATGACAGACACTCCCGATATTTTGCGCATTGCGCTTGCCCAGTTGAACCCCACAGTGGGTGATATTGCCGGTAATCTGGCCATGGCGCGTGCCGCCCGTGCGGATGCTGCACGGCAAAAGGCGGACCTCGTTGTCTTCACCGAGTTGTTCTTGGCGGGGTATCCGCCAGACGATCTGGTGTTGAAACCGGCCTTTGTGGAGGCCTGCCACGAGGCATGCGAAGAGTTGGCAGCAGACACCGCTGATGGTGGCCCAGGTATCCTCATGGGCACTCCTTGGAGGGATGGCGAAAGCGGTTTGCACAATGCCGTTGCCGTAATGGATGGTGGGTCGATCCAGACGCTGCGCTATAAGGTGGACTTGCCCAACTACGGTGTGTTTGACGAGAAACGTGTTTTTGATGCCGGGCCCATGCCGGGGCCTGTCAATTTTCGCGGGGTGCGTCTTGGAATTCCCATCTGCGAAGACATTTGGGGCACCGAAGATGTGTGCGAGACCCTCGCCGAGAGCGGCGCTGAAATTCTAGTTTCGCCCAACGGCTCGCCCTATTACCGCAACAAAATGGAGCGCCGTTTGCAGGTGGTTGTGAAGCAGGTCGTCGCTTCCGATTTGCCGCTGGTCTATATCAATCAACTGGGCGGTCAGGATGAACTCGTGTTCGATGGCGGGTCTTTCGTGGTCAATGCAGATCGCTCGCTTCCTATCCAGATGAACCAGTTTGAGGATGGTGTGATTCTCACAACATGGCGGCGCGGTGACAATGGTTGGGCCTGTGATGTGGGCGTGCGCGCCAATTTGCCGGATACGCAAGAAGCGGACTGGCGTGCCTGTGTTCACGGTTTACGCGATTATGTGAACAAGAATGGCTTTAAGAACGTCGTGCTGGGTCTTTCCGGTGGAATCGATTCCGCCATTTGCGCCGCCATGAGCGTGGACGCATTGGGCGAGGAGCGCGTGCGCTGTGTGATGATGCCTTATCACTACACCTCGCAAGAGAGCCACTCGGACGCAGAAGCCTGTGCGCTGGCGCTCGGTGTTCGCTACGAGACTGTGCCGATCTTTGAGCCGGTTGAGGGATTTCTGTCGTCCCTGTCCAGTCTTTTTGAGGGCACACAAGAGGGTGTAACTGAAGAAAACCTTCAAAGCCGCAGCCGTGGTACGATCCTTATGGCGATCTCCAACAAATTTGGATCCATGGTGGTGACCACCGGCAATAAGAGCGAAATGTCGGTTGGATACGCCACCCTCTACGGTGACATGAATGGCGGGTTTAATCCGATCAAAGACCTCTACAAGATGCAGGTCTATGACCTGTCCGCTTGGCGCAACAACCACGTGCCGCCGGATTGTCTTGGGCCTTCGGGCGAGGTGATCCCGCAAAACATTATCGATAAAGCACCCACGGCAGAATTGCGTGAGGGTCAGACTGACCAGGATTCCCTGCCGGAATACCCCGTGCTGGACGCCATTTTGGAGGGCCTGGTGGAGAACGAATTATCCGTCAACGCCATCGTCGAAAAGCACGGCTTTGATCGTGCGCTGGTGGAGCGGATCGAGCACTTGCTTTACATCGCCGAGTACAAACGTCGCCAAGCCGCACCGGGTGTGAAAATCACGCGTCGGGCCTTCGGTCGCGAGCGGCGCTACCCCATCACAAACCGCTGGCGGGATCGCTAGTTCCGTGGACGCGCCATCATTGGTCAAGTTGCTCTCGCCGCGCGTCTGGAGGTTGGCCCATGGCCGAACGCTGGAGCTAGGCCCACAGGCCCGGATCATGGGTATCTTGAACACCACACCGGATTCCTTTTCCGATGGTGGCGCTTATCTGGACGCCGATGCAGCTTTGCAGCAGGCCATGACCATGGTCGCAGCAGGAGCGGACA
>JBCBYZ010000055.1:0-20290 GCA_039815595.1 Pseudomonadota bacterium
AATTGGGCTTCCTCGTGGGCGGCCCACGAGGAAGCCCAATTGGCGGCTAAACAACTCCTTCAGAAAGAAGCCCGGGACCGTCTGGCGGACTGTCGTGGCTTGTTAAGGGCGGCGTTTGTGGATCAACTGCAGTGGCCGATGAATGTCGTGGGGGTTGGTCTGCCGGTTCGGATTTGTGCGCGCTCCTCTGGGCTGCGGACAATGACACGGCAAAGAGGGAATGCGTGTGAATGAACAAGGCACAGTGGAAGCGAACTCTTTCTTGGTGTGAAAATCGTATCGAGTGGCAGACGCTTGGGCTCATGGCGGCTTGCTATGGTGTTTGGATAACCTGCGGTCTGGCATGGCAGACGGCGCTTTGGTGGGTTGCGCTGCCCGTTATGGCGGTTACGGCGGCTTTTCACACATCGCTCCAACACGAGACGATCCATGGTCATCCGACTCGATGGGGCTGGTTAAACGAAGTTCTCGTTTCTGTGCCGCTCGCTGTGGTTTTTCCTTATCGGCGGTACCGTGATTTGCATCTCAAACATCACAATGATGCCTCACTGACAGATCCCTATGAAGACCCGGAAAGCTACTTTTGGCCCGAAAACAGTGTCGCTCTCATGCCGCGCTGGATGCGTGTTGTGTTCATGGCCAACAATACATTTGTCGGACGGTTGCTGATCGGGCCATGGCTGACACTGATTGGCTTTGGGCGCACGGAGTTCCTGCGTTTGGCGCAGGGCGAGCCGGGCGTGCGGTTCGCATGGGCTTTGCATGTGCCGGGTCTAGCAGCGCTTGCGGTTCTCGTGGTTTGGGTGTTTGCGATGCCGCTGTGGGTTTATGCGTTGGCGGTGGTCTATCCCGCGCTCTCGTTGACGGCTATGCGGGCTTATGCCGAGCATCAGGCGGCAGAAAATGTGGGCGCACGGTCCGCCGTGGTGGAAACCTCATCTGCTCTGGCATTGCTGTATCTCAATAACAACTTGCACATCGTTCACCACGCCAATCCGTCAGAGCCTTGGTACAGGTTGCCAAAGCTCTATCGCGAACGTCGGCACGTTTTTTTGGCGGCCAATGAGAACACTCTGTTCGATGGATATTTGGATATCGCGAAGCGGTTTGCGTTCCGGGTTAAACAGCCTGTGGATCACCCGTTTCTGCACCGTTCCAGCGGGGTCAGCGCCATGCCGGAAACTGCGGTGCACGACGCCTCCCGTGATTGATTCAACGCGCCGACTCAGTGTGCTGAGTGTTGCTTGGATGTCCAGTGTATCATGATTGCCAGCCTGCCCATGTACGACTGGCCTGAAATCAGTGCGTGGACGGATGGTTTTTGGCGCGGGCTTTGCGAGCGGTTGCTGGAAGCGGGCTTTGAAGCGCCGCCCACTTTAGATCGGACCCGCGACAACGCTGCGGTATGGCGTGATCCTTCATTGTTGTTTTCCCAAACGTGCGGGTATCCCTATGCCGCCGATTTGCAAGGTCATGTGGCGCTGCTGGCAGCCCCCCATTACGATCTGGACGGATGTGGGCCGGGCACCTATTCCTGCGCGGTTGTTGTGTCAGCGGGGAGCGGTTGTTCCAGTTTGAGTGCTCTATCGGGGCGCAGATTTGCGTTCAACAGTCGGGGATCGCTCTCCGGCTATCGTGGACTGTCACCGGCGGTGGGTGACGTGGAGCGGTTTTGCGGGGAGTTGTTGGAAAGCGGTAGCCACCGGCGTTCCATGGATTGGGTTGCGGACGGCAAGGCTGATTTTGCATTAATCGATGCTGTCTGCTGGTGGCTCTATCAGCGGCATGAGCCGACGCGTGCTGCCCGCCTGCGCGTAGAGACGTGGACCCAATCATTTCCCGCACTGCCCTTCATCACCTCACTGGCGCGTACCGAGATCCAAAGGGCGCTGATTACGAATTGCCTTTTGGCAGCGATCAAGGATCTTGGAAGTGGTGATGTGGATGGCGGCCTGCCGTTGTCGGGCACTTTTGATGTCACTTCCGCTGACTATGCGCCCCTCGCGCGGCTCTAATCGATTTTTACCCGATCAGAAAACGCGATCGCTTGCACAAAAAAACAAGTTATGACAATTCTGCACGTGGGTAGGATTGCTTGGGGGAGCCGCCTTCTGAAGCCTCGCCTGTCTAAGGCTTGAGGTTTCAGATGCCGCGCGGGTGGGAGGACAACCGCGCGGCAGCCCGTCCCGAGAGAGTGTGTAGGCGTGTTCAGGACCTTGGGCTTTGGTTGCGCCCCGGCTCTTTCACCTTCGGCCGCATCTCTCCCGCGAGTGGAGATGTATAACCAGCCGCCGAGCTACGAACTCATACCCATCAAACGTTCATCCAACGGGTACACCGACAACTGCTCCGGGCCGTTGGCGGTGATCAGGACCTGATCTTCCATTTTCACACCTTCATGGCCTCCGTGGCGACCGACATAGCTTTCGACGCACAGCACCATGCCTTCTTCCAACACGCCGTCATAACCGTGATGATCATAGTCGCAAGCATAGCGGATGGAGGGGTATTCATCGCACAGGCCAACGCCGTGAAAGAGCACGCCGTAGCGCGTTGGCATATAGTCCGGCGGCAGCTGCTTGGCATTCATAGACAGTTCTTTGAAGGTCACTCCCGGTCGTAAGAGTTCAAAATTGTGCGCGCATTGGTCCACGGCCATTTGATATAGATTGCGCTGTTCTGCTGTGGGTTGGCCATCGCCTGCAAGCCATGTGCGGGAGATGTCACAACAGAACCCGTACGGCCCCACCAAGTCTGTATCGAAGGAGACAATTTCACCATCGCGGATGACGCGGGAGGAGCATTCTTGAAACCATGGATTGGTGCGCGGACCGGAGGCCAAAAGTCGGGTCTCAATCCATTCGCCGCCGCGGCGAATGTTTTCTGCGTGCAGCACGGCCCAAAGGTCGTTTTCCGTCATGCCGGGCACCAGTGCCCGTTCCATTTCTGCCATAGCCGCTTCACAGGCCACGATCGAGCGGCGCATACAGATCAACTCGTCCGGCGATTTTATCTTGCGGGCTTCCTCCATCATCTCTTCGCCATAGATAACTTCAATGCCCGCCTTTTCGAGATAGGGGACACCGTGGCTGTCCACCTGATCGAAGGCGCAGCGCATGTTGCCGCCGCCATGTTCGCGCATCAGGTCAGCGATGTCGTTGGCCCAATTTTCCGCAAACTCGAAGGACCGATTACCACCCTCGAAATAAAACCAAGCTGTGCAGCCGCGCACTTCATCCACCATGCCGGTGTGGTCTGACAGGTGTTCGCAGGAGTGGAATTCGAACAGGATCACTGGACCGTCCGTCGCGATAAAAACGCAGCGCACAGGGTTGTGAGTGGTCCACAGCTGCATGTTTGTGGAATCCGTGGCGTAGCGGATGTTGAGCGGATCGTAGAGATGAATCCCCGCCAGATCGTGCTTGCGCAACTGCTCGCGAATGCGCTCCAGTCGGTAGGTTCGCATGGTGTGCAGGTCTGGGTCGGGCAGGCCCGCAAGCGCCCACTCATTTTCCGCCAATGCCCCGTACCCTATAAGGTGCTGGTTCATCGAAGCGGCTTTGGCCCGCGCGTAGGTTTCCAGCGCCTCAAAACCCGCATCATTGCCAGGGTGCTGCGGCACGGCAAAGGGCTCAATCTTGCGCTTATGGCGACCAAAAGTGGTGTGGACGTTCATCTTTTGCTCCGGGCACGCGCTGGATGTTTCGAGCCTCAGCGTGACCCAGAAAAACCGGTTGCGATGTCAAATTCACGCCCCGCGGCGGGGCGCATTTTTTGTGATGAAGACGTCGGTTGGAACGCGCGGACAACGCCTAGGGTTGCACGGTTTCGTTCACGTAGTTCCACACATAGCTGATCACCACGGACCCTTCGCCTACCCCCGCGGCAACGCGTTTGACGGAGCCAAGACGCACGTCGCCCACCGCGTAAATGCCCGGCGCTGTGGTGGCAAAAGGACACCCTGAGCCGATGGCTTGTCCGGTGGGCACGAACCCCTTTTCGTTCAATTCCACGATGCCTTCCAACCAGCCCGTGTTGGGCGCGGCGCCAATCATCACGAAGACCGCACCCGCATTTTGCCGACGTTCTTCTCCCGAACTGTTGTCCTTAAGGATCACGGCTTCCAGTTGCTCTTTGCCCTCCAGCGCGGTGACTTCGGTAAAGGGATGGACCGTGATCGCAGGATCCGCGGCGATGCGGTCTGACAGGTAAGATGACATGGTTTCGCGCAGGCTCTCCTTGCGGATGAGGATGTGCACATGGGAAGCGCTACGGGCCAGAAACATGGCGGCTTGCCCTGCCGAGTTGCCGCCGCCCACCACAATGACATCGCGGTCCTTGCAGAAGCGCGCTTCAATATCCGTTGCCGCGTAATACACACCGGCATTTTCAAACCGTTCCAAACCCTCGATGGGTAGACGTCGGTACTGGACGCCCGTGGCCACCACGATGGATTTGGTACGCACGGTCTCTCCATCGTCCAATTTAAGCGTGTAGGTGTTGTCCTCCCGGCGGGCCACGGCCGTCACGGTTCTGGGCATGATGAAGCGCGTGCCAAGACGCATCGCTTGTATTTCGCCGCGCCAGGCCAAGTCGCCACCTGAAATACCGGTTGGAAAGCCCATATAGTTTTCGATGCGGGAGGAAGATCCGGCTTGACCGCCAATGACTTCGTTTTCAATGACAATGCCCCGCAGCCCTTCGGCCCCGGCATAGACCGCGGCTGCAATGCCCGCCGGACCGCCACCGACAATGGCGACGTCGAACACGCATTCTTCTTGCAACGGCATGTCCAAGCCCAAAAGGCGAGCGATAGCTCGGGGGGAGGTGTCGTCCAGTTTCGCGCCATTGAAGAGAGCAGCCGGCTGATCTGTCGGACACCCGGCTTCTTCAAGTACCCGCGTTGCCAGTTCGGTGCCGAGGTCGATCTTTTTGACAGCGATGCGGTTGCGGGAAACGAAGGATTCCAACCGCCGCAGGTTCCGGTCTTCGTCTGTTCCAACAAGCGCCAAGGAACTCTCATTGGCTTCAAAAATCCGCCGACGGCGCCCCGCAAAGACGGTGACTACAATGTCTGAGATTTCAGGAATGCGACCCATGAGGGCCAGCATATCTTCGCGCGGTACCACCGTTGTAACCGTGGATTGTACAGCCCGCATTTTTGACGACCAAACGCCCCCGTTCAGGAACGCAATTTCACCCATATATTGGCCTGGCCCCAGCGTGCCCATCGTTGTGCGCAGGTCTGTTTGTGCGTCCAGCAGTTCGATCTCGCCGCTTTCGATCAGTATGAATTCGTTCATGGGATCACCGGGGGCGACCACAACAGTGCCCGCCGCGTAGCTGCGCTCTTGGCCGATGGCGCGGATGGCTTCGATATGGCTTTCGGCGAGCGGCTTGCGCGGCGTGTTCGCCAGATCGATTGCGAGCGTTTCCAAACCTGTGTCCTTTCTATTGTTTTTAAGGTTTCTGGCGAGGGATACACGGATGAGGCTGTGACCAGCCTTTGGTTCTCACCGCTCGCTTTTTTCAAGTGTGCGCACAATCATATGCTGCTTTTGCGAAACCGAAACAGGCTTTCGCCCTGTTTCGTTGCGGCCACCCCAAGTGTGGCGTCTGTGCCGCTTGTGCCATTTGGGTGAGTTGCGTAGGTCTGCAACCAATTGCGGCGCTGTTGCGTCTGATTTGAGCACACTCCTTGTCTTCCCCCACACAACCGTCAGACGATACCAGCCGCAAACATCCGGCTACAGAGCTGCGCACGTTGTTTGTTTTGGCCGGATCTTACTTTGCGTTGGGTGTGGGTTCGCTTTCTGTGGTCGGGCTGGTCTTGCCCATGGCGCAAGACCTGACGGTCGCGCCCGGTACGATTGCCTTTTTGGTGACGGTGTTTGCGCTTACTTACGCCTTTGCCGCCCCCGTGGTGCAGGTGTATTTCGGGCAGCAGGACAGGCGCACGTTGCTTGTTTCCGGCATGTTCGTGATGGCCCTTGGCCTGCTGTTGTGCGCGGTGTCCACGTCTTATTTTATGGTGTCGGTGGGTCGGACATTGATGGCGTTTGGCGCAGCTTTTGTCGGTCCCATGACATCAGCCTCGGCGGCTGCTCTGACGCCACCCGCCAGACGTGGCTCTGCCTTGGCGATTGCATTTGCTGGCCTGACGTTGGCGACCGTGGCCGGTGTTCCGCTGTCAAACTGGCTGGGGGACAGCATCGGTTGGCGGTGGGTTATGGTGGCCATCGCGGTCTTCGTGGTGGCTGAAGCCGGCTTGGTCCGCTGGTTAGTGCCTTCGTCCAGCGCACCGCAGGCTGTCAACTTTGCCTCCATCGTCAGCGTGCTGAGAGACCGCGTTTTGGCCTCCACTTTGGCGGTCACGCTATGCCAGATTTCCGGACAATTCTCCACCTATGCGCTGATCGGCCTCTATCTGGTCGAGGTGTTCAACGTGCCATCGCCCACCGTGCCATTGGCTTTGTTTTTGTATGGCATTGGCGGTATAGCCGGTAACATCATCGCCGCGCGCTTGACGGACCGGCTGGGCTTTAACCGGATGATCTGGATCAGCCTGATAGGGGCTGGCCATCGTGATGACATGCCTCCCTTATCTGCCCAAAACCACCGCCGTTGCCATAGGGGCCATGTTCATCTGGGCCTGTATGGGCTTGATGTTGTTTGCCCCGCAGCAAAACCGGCTGGTTACTCTGGATGGCCCGCGCAGTAATCTACTTTTGGCGCTCAATTCATCCGCCGTCTACATCGGCATTGCCGGTGGGGCGGCTGTGTCTGGACTGGTCTACGAGTCTCTAGGGTCGGCATGGACGCCTTTTTTCTCGCTTGGGTTCGTCACTCTTGCCGTCGTCATGTTTTGGATTTCCCGGACGGTGGAAAAGCGCGGGTTGGGGGAGGGCGGTTCATCCTGAGGGTGTCTGGATTAACTTGGTTCGTTTGCGTCGCTCTTGAGAAGCCTCCGTCTGCAACTCGATACAATTTGAACCATTATGCACCCATAAACTTAGAACGTTCGCTCTAACGTCGGGGTCTTTGGGAAAGGCTTCTTCGATGAAAAAACTTGTTTTTGTGCTACCGTTCCTCATGCTGAGTGTTGCACCCGCATCTGCTCTTCCTGTTGTTCCAAGCGTTCAGGCGGAGACGGAAGTTTCTTCTGATGTGGTTGAGGTCAAAGCTGCCGGGCGAAAGGCCAAACGGTCTGCCCGTCGCGGCAACCGTCAAGCCAAACGCAAAGAGCGCCGCCTTCAGAGACAGGCTAACCGCCAAGAGCGGCGTCAAGCGAGACAAGCCGGTCGCCAAGAGAACCGTGAAGCCAGAAAAGCCGCTCGGAAAGAACGGCGGGTTGCGAAAAAAGCGAGCGGTTTAACGTCAGTTGCGGGCAACTGATCCCGTTCAAGTTTGACGTGTAACAACTTATCGGGACTACGGATCGCCTACTCGTTCCCTTGTACCCGTTCCAGATGGGCGGCGTCTGACTGCATTAGACCAACTGCGTCTTCGGTTGTCATGGCCGTGCAGAACTCTCCGTGGAGGGAGGCTATGGCCATGTTGTGGACGAGGTCGGGTTCGTAGTCCGTGCCGTCCAGCCCAATGCGGTTGGTGGTCGCGCAGGCGTCGTGGACGAGATAGGTGTCGTAACCCATGTTTCCGGCCATGCGCGTTGAGGTCTCCACGCGAAAGTTGGTGAAATAGCCTGCGATCACGATGCGATGGACGCCGTGTTCGCGCAGGCGCAATTCCATGTCCGTGCCGACAAAGGCCGAGTTCACGTCTTTCACCACCACCACGTCCTCGGGCTGGGCTTCAAAGCCTTCAATCATGTCTCCGGTAGGCAGGGACAGTTTGAGAGGCGAGGCAGCTTCGCGCGAATTGTGACGGGTGAAGAACAGGGGCAAACCGGCCGCGCGAAAGGCGGCGATGAGCTTGCGCATGTTGTCGTCGCAATCCGGGTTGTTGCGTCGCCCCGTTGGGCCACCCCAATGGTCTAAAACATTTACGCCCTTTTGGACGTCGATGAGCATCAGGCCCGTGCCTTTGGTAAATTGTTGGATCATCGATTTCGCTCTCCCACTCTAGTCTAAAAGGTCCGCTCCACCTTCGGCTTTGCGTCTGGCAATAAAGTCCTGCAACGCAGCCTTGTGGTCTGGTTCTATCGGTGGTGGTTCAAACTCTGCCAGTTTTTGTTTCCAGATTCCGGTCGCCCGCGCTTCGCTGGGCACAGCGCCCGCGTCGGTCCATTGGCCAAAATTTGACCAGTCTGACAGCAGTGGTTCGTAGAAGGCGGTTTTGTATCGCTCCATGGTTTGAGGCGCATCGAAAAAATGGCCGCCGGGCTGCACTTGGGCAAGACTATCGAAGCCGATCTCGTCGTCGCTGGCGCTGACCGGTTGCATGGCAAGCGCCACGGTTTGTAGCACTTCCAGATCGCATATGAATTTCTCCATTGAGAATGTTAGTCCGCCCTCCAGCCAACCCGCCGCGTGGTAGATGAAATTGGCCCCGCCCAGCAGTGTGCCCCATAGCGCCAGTTGTGTTTCATTGGCCGCTTGGCTGTCCGCCAGATTGGCAGCCGTGCCCGCCGCACTGCGCCAGGGAATGCCCAGATGCCGCGCCAATTGGCCTGCACCAAAATTCGCTTTCATGTGCTCGGGTGTGCCGAAGACGGGTGCGCCGGATTTCATGTCCACATTGGAGGAAAACGCGCCATAAATGACCGGAGCGCCGGGTCTAACCAGTTGCGCCAGCGCGATGCCCGCCATCGCTTCGGCATGGCTAAGCGCAAGTGCTCCCGCCACTGTGATGGGGGCCATGGCACCGGCTAGACAGAAGGGTGTGATAACGCTCGGCTGGCCCCAGCGGGCAAAGTCGATAATGCCCTGGCTCATGGGAATATCGAGCTGGCGCGGAGAGTTTGTGTTGATCACGGTGAAGCAGTGGGCGGCTTCGTGGAACGTCTCTTCGTCCAGACCCTTCGTCGCCGCGACGCAGCGAAACGCGTCTTCAACCTGCGCCCGCCCGCGTGAGTAAATCCAGGGGCATTTGTCACTGTCGGTGAGTTGAATCTCCATCGTGTCGAGATGGCGCAGATTGACGGGGATGTCCTGCGGTTCAGCGGATGGCGTCAGTTTTGAGATGATGTCGAAGCTTTGCTGCAAGCGGGTGGTTTCGCGAAACGCTTCCAGACTTCCGGGCCGTCGCCCCCGTTCCAGATCGGTGATATTCGGGCAACCGGCCCCTGCGCCGAAGTGCACCGTTTTAGCGTCGACCGTGCGATCGCGGTGTGGTGCCCGCCCGTGTAGGGTGAAGGCTTTGGGCGCATAAGCGACTACGGCTTCCACAATGGCCGCGTCGAGATAGACCATCTCATCATCCAACCGCGCTCCTGCTCTGGCAAAAATTTCCCGCGCCTCCGGCAACAGGACGCGGATGCCCAGTTCCTGCAAAATGCGCAGCGCGGTGCGGTGGACATGTTCCACCTCATCAGCGCTGAAGGCGTGCATGTGGGGCAGGCGGTTTTGGGTGTTGTGATAAGCGGCGACGCCCTTTGAGACGTTGCCTTGATCGTCACCCATACCGGATGCCGGTGATCCAGCCCCCCGTCGTCCGCCTCGTCTGGTACCCGTGCGCGCCACGTGGGAGCGCTCTAGCTAAAAATGCCCCGCATACGCTTTCCCTCTGGATCGAATGGTGGCTGATCTTGCAGTTGTGCCGCGCACATTTCACCCAGGATTTCGACTTCGAGTCCTTTTTCGCGGGCGGCGTCTACATGCTCTGACGGGATGTAGCCGGTGGCCAGGGACTGCTCGACGTAATGGCCGTAGCCGCCTGAGGTGACCCAACCGATTACCTCACCATCGAGCCAAATGGGTTCGTCGCCGATGCAGTCCGCGTCCTTTGCGCCCGTCACATTGATGCAAATGCGGGTGAGGGGCGGGTTTTCGGCATGAGCGAAAACACCATCGCGACCGATGAACGTGTTTTTCTTTTTGGATACAAACCGGTCCAACCCGGCCTCAAACGGTGTGTAGATCGGGCGGAATTCACGGAACCATGTTCCGAAGTGTTTTTCCAACCGCATGTTGAGCAAAGCGCGCATGCCGAAAGGCTTGATGCCAAAATCCGCTCCCGCTTCCATAATGCCGGTATAGAGACGGCGCAGGAACTCCGGCTTCACCCAGATTTCATACCCCAGATCGCCGGTGTAGGAGATGCGGTTGATCATGGCGGGCACGCTGGCGACCGGCACTTCGCGGAAATCCATAAACTTGAACGCCTCGTTAGACACATCTTCGTCTGTGAGTTTTGCCAGCAGCTTCTGAGCGTTTGGTCCCGCGATTGCGATGCCTGTGAGGCCCAAATCAATGTTGCGAATGGTTACGGAACCATCCTTCGGCAAGTGCTGCTCAAACCACCGCATGTGATAGATCTGGGCCTGGCTGGATCCCCACATCTGGAAACGTTCACCGGTATGGCCGTTGTGACCGTGCGGACCAGCACAGGCGATGGTGAAGTCGCCGTTGATCTTGCCTTCATGGGTGACCATCGAAGTGAGGGCGAGGCGACCGGGCTTGGGGATGAAGTTGGTCATGATCTCGTTGAGCCACTCGCGGGCACCGGGACCGGTGATTTCGTATTTCGCGAAGTTGGAGACTTCGCTGAAACCAACATTCTCGCGGCAGTTTTTCACTTCGGCCTTGACGTGTTCAAAATCGTTGGAGCGGTGGAAGGAGAAAATGTCTTCTGCAGGAACACCGTCGGGCGCGTACCAAAGCGGCGTTTCCAGACCCCATGAATCGCCCATAACCGCGCCGTTGGCGAGGTGGGTGTCGTAGAGCGGTGTTGTCTGATGCGGGCGGGCTGCCGGAAGCTCTTCGTTGGGGAAGCGAATGCGGAAGCGGCGGGAATAGTTTTCGCGCACTTTTGCATTGGTGTAATCGCGGGTGATGTGCGGGCCGAAACGGGCCACATCCATGCCCCAGATATCGTAACCCGGATCGCCGTTGACCATCCATTGCGACAGGGCGTGTCCCACGCCGCCGCCTTGCGAGAAGCCTGCCATGACCGCACACGCTGACCAGTAGTTTGGTACGCCGCGCACGGGACCCACAAGCGGGTTGCCATCGGGGGCGAAGGTGAACGGTCCGTTGACGATGCGGCGAATGCCGGCGTTTTCAAAGGCAGGGAAGTGCTGGAAACCCACTTCAAGCGACGGCGAAATGCGGTCCAAATCGGGGTTGAGCAATTCCTGACCGAAGTCCCACGGCGTGTCTTTGGGAGACCACGGGGTGGCTTGGTTTTCATAAGTGCCAAGCAACATGCCGTCGCGCTCTTGGCGAATGTAAATCTCGCCGGAAAAATCGATGGCGTGGATGACTTCTTTGCCTGTGGATTCGTTGATGGCTGCCACTTCCGGCATGGCTTCGGTGAGCAAATAGTGGTGCTCCATGGCGAGCACGGGCAGTTCCACGCCCACCATACGGCCCACTTCTCGGGCCCACAGACCACCAGCATTGACCACGTGTTCGGCGGTCATGGTGCCCTTGTTGGTGGTTATGTTCCACACGCTCTTTGCGTGATCCCATTCCAGGTTTTCCACCTTGCATTGCAGTTCGATGGTTGCGCCGCCGATCTTGGCGGATTTGGCATAAGCCTGCGTCGTGCCATAAGGATCGAGATGGCCTTCCACACTGTCCCACATGGCACCGACGAAGTATTTTTCTTCCAGCAGCGGCAGCAGTTCCTTGGCTTCTGCGGTGGAGATCATCTCCGTGTCCATGCCAAGATAGCGGCCCTTGGCGTGGGACTGTTTGAGCCACTCAAGACGCTCTGGCGTGTCGGCCAGCGCAACACCGCCGGTGAGATGAAGGCCGCATTTTTCGCCCGATATTTCTTCAAGCTCTTTGTAGAGATCGATCGTGTAAGCCTGCAGTTTGGCGACGTTTGGGTCGCCGTTCAGCGTGTGGAAGCCGCCGGCCGCATGCCATGTGGAACCGCAGGTCAGTTGATCCCTCTCCAGCAAAACAACGTCTTTCCAACCCGCCTTTGTGAGGTGGTACAGAACGGAACAACCAACAACGCCGCCACCGATGACGACTGCTTGAGCGTGGGATTTCATGAGTTTTTCTTTCTTGGACCTTTGATTTCTTTAACGGGCGGTGCATTGCCATGCGGCAATTCTGCATCCGCTTCGATTGCTGCGCCTGCATTGGCGCAACGCGGCTCTCTGGGCACCCGGCCTTGAGTTGGCACGGGCCCACCCAAAGCCGCCCCTCGGGGCGAACGCGACAGCGCCGCAGGCGGTAAAGCTGAATACGCCGCAGCGAGATCCGCAATTGCGTCTAGCGGCTCTCATGGCGGCGTTCGATGTTTGGTAATTCCATGACCGCGATGTCCTGTTGTTTGGGGCATCGTAGGCAATCGCGCCAAACGTGCGCGCCGCTTCGGCGGGTGACGGGGCGAGGCCACTTGCAAAAACCATAGCACACAGGGCGAAGAGGTGGATGATTGGACGTGACAAGCGTTTGCTCCGACGGGGTTTAGTGGTGGACTTGCGATAGTGAGGATTGCGCCATCGCCGAATCGGGAATGAGAACCAGTTTTCCGGGATAGGCTTTTGACACGAAGTCCGCCTGCGCCTCGGCGATGTTGGATAAAGGATAAGTTTTGGACACGGTGGGCTTAAGCGACCCCTTTTCTATTTCCGCGATCAGTTTGGTGAATATCTCAGGCGGCTGGAACGTGGATCCGGCCAGCGCAAGGTCTTTGAGGTAGAGTGTGCGCACATCCAGTTCTACGATGGGGCCGGAGATTGCACCTGCCGTGATATAGCGTCCGCCCCGTTTGAGCGCTTCGAGTAGGGACGGGAATGCTGCGCCAGCCACGAGGTCTGCCACAACGTCAAACGTGTTTGCGGGCAGCTTCTCATCGCGATCATAGACGTCAGACGCGCCGAGGCTGCGAACGAAATCAAATTTTGGGGGGGAGGAAATTGCAGACACCGTGCAGCCCCGCGCTTTGGCCAATTGGATGGCTGCTGACCCAACACCACCCGACGCGCCAGTGACGAGAATGTGCTCTCCCGCCTTTAAGTTGATGCGTTCCAACATGCCAAGCGCAGTTGATGCAGCGCAGGGGAAGGAGGCCAATTCGGCATCTGTGAGGGGGCTATCGACGGCCAGCACATGCGCTGCTGGCGCGACGGCATATTCGCAAAATCCGCCATCCATCTCAGAACCAAATGTGATGCACGTTGGCTCTTCATCATGTCGGCTAACGGGCTGCATAGCGCGGACGAGCACGCGTTCACCGATGCGGTCCTCGTTAATCTTTGACCCGACAGCCACGACTTCACCGCACACGTCTGCGCCCTGAATGCGCGGAAATTTAAGTGCGTTGCCGTCCCACGATGCGTTTTCCGCATCGAAGTCTGTAAATCCGTCGGTGCCCGCATTTGTGTCAGACGTCACGGCTTTAGAGTACCACCCGATGCGGGTGTTGATGTCCGTGTTGTTGACCCCGCAAGCACCAACGCGAATGAGCACCTGATCCGCTGTTGGCGTGGGCACAGGCCAAGCCGGTTCAACGCTCAGTCTTTCTGGCCCACCATGGCCGGTCAGAACGACGGCCTGCATGGTTTGTTGAAGGGGCATCCCACTAAAAATCCGTCGGCGCGCCGCCTTCTTCTTTGCGCTTGGCAACGAAGGCTTGAAGTTCCTCATCGATGGCGAGGTCCATTGGGGGCGCTTCGAACTCGTTGAGGATCTGCTTCCAGAGTTTGTTGGCGCGGTCGTGGGTCCACACGCCGCCATTGTCGCGGAAGTTCTCGTAGTTTTGCCAGTCGCTCAGGAAGGGCGAGTAGAACGCCGTCTCATAGCGATCCTGGGTGTGCTGAATTCCGAAGAAATGGCCGCCGGGGCCAACCTCTTTCATGGCATCGAGACCCAACGTGGCATCATCCACAACCATGGGTTTGAAGTAGCTTTGGAAATTCTGCAGCATCTCGCAGTCGATGATGAATTTCTCATAAGACGCGCAAAGGCCGCCCTCCAGCCAGCCCGCTGCATGGTAGACGATGTTGGTGCCCGAGGTGATCGACGCCATCATGGAAAACATGCTTTCCATCGTGGCCTGAGCGTCCGGAACATTTGCGGCGCACACGCCGGAAGATCGCATGGGAAGCCCGTAGAAGCGGGCCATCTGTCCGGTGATCTGTGTGGCACGCACGTAATCTGGCGTTCCAAAGGCTGGTGCACCGGTCTTCATGTCGACGTTTGAGGTGAACGTGCCGATAGCAGCTGGAGAACCGGGATTGATCATTTGAGTCAAGACAACGGCAATCAGCCCCTCCGCTAGAGACTGTGTGACCGCACCCACCATTGTGACGGGGGCCATGGCTCCGGCCAGCGTAAACGGCGTCACCACCGTCGGCTGGCCGCGCTTTGCTAGGCGCATAAGGCCATCCAACATGGGCTCGTCATGCTTGAGCGGCGATGTCGAGTTGATATTGGTGTACATGCGCGGCGTGGCGTCGAACTCTTCATGGGTGAGACCGCCTGCGATGCGGGTCATCTCCATCACGTCTTCCACACGCTCTTTGCCCAGCGAATAGGCGTGCACGACTTTGTCGGTAAGTGTCAGCTTGTCGTAAAGGCAGTCGAGATGGCGCACGGACGGATGAATGTCCATCGGTTCGACAGGGTAGCCACCTGCGAAATGCAGGCAGTTGAAATACTGGGTCAACTTGATGAAGTTTTTGTAGTCAGCGTGCGTGCCGGTGCGCCGCCCGGTATCGAGGTCCGAACAGTTTGGTGGGCTGGACACATTGCCGAACACGATGTTCTTGCCCCCGATGGTGATTTTCTTGTCGGGGTTGCGTGGTGTGAGCGTAAACTCGGACGGCACGGTGGAAAGGTATTCCATCACCATGGCGCGATCCATGCGGACGTTTTCACCGTTTATCTGAGCCCCGTTTTTTCGAAACACCTCCAGCGCTTCGGCGTTCAGGATCTCGATGCCGATTTCTTCCAGCACCCGCATGGCGGTGTCGTGGATTTTGGCGACGCCCTCTTCGTCAATCGGTTCCGTGGGCGGGTCGAGAATGATGTTTTGTTGCCAGTCCATTTGGCGGATCGCAGGTCCACCCCGGCGTGCGTTGCCTTCGCGTCCGCCGCCTCTGCCACGCCCGCCGCGGCTGCGCCGTGCGGGGGGCTCGGTGGACGATGCGCCCTGTGCATCGGGCGCGTCTGGACTTGCGATATCGGTCATTTTCCCTCCGGGCGCGTCAAATTGAGGTGGGCAGGTTTGATGCAAACCCAGAGCCGCGAGCAGCCCCAATTTTTGTTTTTGAAAACGCGTGGGTTGATCTTCGCTTGCCAGTCCGCAGGGGGTTAAAATCCAGCGACACGGGCCATGGAAAAAACGACACGGCTTGGCGTGTCTGTTGCGAGCGCGCCGAAATAGCTGGCGCTATGGTCTGCGCTGGAAACGCTAGCCAGCGGGCTGATGTGTGTGCATCCAGCGCTGATGCCGGCAAACGCACCGCCCTGCCGGTTCATTTTACGACTTTCACTTGGCGTGTTGGCGCCTATTGGTGCTTTTTACCTTTTCGACGGACCAGATGGCATGACCACATTAAACGCCACCACGGCAAGCGTGCAGCTTGCCAGCTCCAAAACGCCATCCACACCCGTCGCACCGCCGAAGGCTTTGACTATGGGCGCCCGTCCGGGTCTCGTTTCTGCTGCGGGAGGGCTCGCCAGTCTTGGCCAGCACGTTGCGCAGACCACGGGTGCAAATGCCAAAGTTCTGTTGGTGTCTGACCCTGCCTTGAGCCCGCTCGGCTTTGCGGGCAAAGCGGTAAATAGCTTGGAAAGCAGCGGGCATCAGGTCGTGGTGTTTGAAAACTTCACAAGCGACCCCAAAGAGAGCGCGGTGAATGCGGCCTTGGCGGTGGCGAATACGGAAGGCGTTGGCGCGGTAGTGGGACTGGGCGGTGGCTCTGCGCTGGACTTGGCGAAGCTTGTCTCCGGTCTGGCGCTCAAGAGCGATGACTGCGCGCCCTACCGACTGGCTGCCCAACCGATCCTAAGGCGTAAGGTTGCTTTTATCGCAGTGCCAACCACGTCCGGCACGGGCGCTGAGACAACGCGCACCTCGATTATTTCGCAGGCCGACGGCACCAAAAACTGGTTTTGGGATGAAATGCTGGTGCCCGATTTAGCCTTGCTTGATCCTGAATTGACGGTGGGATTGCCCGCTTATTGGACGTTGTACACGGGGCTTGATGCGCTGGTGCATGCTGTTGAAAGCCGCACGAACCGCTACCGGTTTGCAGAAAACGACGCTGTCGCTGAAAGAGCCATCGCGCTCGTGGCGCAAAACCTTGAGCGGACTTTGGAACAACCCAATGACTTGGAAGCGCGCGGTGCCATGCAGTTGGCAGCGGCTTATGGTGGCATGGCGATCAACAACACGGGGTGTGCTGTCGCCCACAACATAGGGCACGCGATGGGATCGCTCGCCGGGGTTCCCCATGGTCGTGCGGTCTCCATCGCTTTGGTGGCGACTTTGTCTTGGTCCATCGAAGGCAATCAAGAGGCGTTTGCCGCCGTGGCGCGTGCGATGGGCCTGTCGAGCGCTTCCCACATTGCGCCTTGGATGGACCGTATTGCCGAGCGTGTTGGTGAATCGCTTCGGCTGAACGAACAAGAGCGCGAGTGGTTTGATAAGTCCGCGCTGGCAACTGCGATGATGTCAGACGCTAACCGATCCATGTTGGAAGCATTGGCGCGGGATGCTGCACCTGAAGACGTGGACATGCTGGCCGAACTGGCAATGGCTGCTTAGCCCATTGGCCCTGCGTTCGAGGCCCCTAAGCGCAATTAGTGAGGTAGTGTGAGGCGGTAAACGCCCTTGAAGGCGTTGGGATCGACTGACTTGCCTTTTCGGGTGATGGCGATAGCGCCTTCATTGGCGAGTTCGACCGCCGCAGTGCGAATGGGTTTCATCAGCAAACGCCACTCTTTTTCGTTTTTACCTGCCATGGCGCGTGCGACTTCTGACGGGCAGATGGATTTGCCCGTGCCGCGCTCTGCCACCATTGTCAGGATCACGAGCGCGTAGGGGTTGGTCTCTACCTCGGATTGCACTGTTTTCTGTAGGTCATCCGGCTTTTGATCAGTGGCGTCTTCGTGGTCGTCGATCATGGGTGTCTCGCTTTTTGATGATGAGGGCAGCACAGTCGCTAGCGCTTAACAGGGTTAACTGTCTGTTAAAATTTAGATTGAGTGCACTGCACTTGTCTAAACTGACCTTAACAAACCGTGTCTAAATCTGTCGGTGGAAAAGCAGGACAGTTTGAGATGCGCTTTACGACGCTCTTAGCGGCACTGGCCGCCTATATCGCCATATCTTTCGGGTTTGCCTTCGCATCCGATTGGACGGTGAACCGTGTCTCGCGCATCGCCAGCTACTCCACAGATGGCTCCAACTGGACGCGTTTGGTGCGGGGTATGCGCATTCCCGGGCGCAGTTGGATCGTCACGCAACGCGGTGCCCGTGTGCAAGTCAGCCGGGGCAGGGATGTGGTGCTGGTCAATCCAGGAACACAGGTGTTTTTGGCAAGCACACAAAGAACCCATGGCAAAGCGCGTCTGACTCTCAAGAAAGGTGTTGTGACCATGAAGGTGCGCAAAGGGCGCAAGAAACGGATTTCCGTCACGACCCCGCATCTCACAGCTGTGGTGAAAGGCACGACGTTCACCGTCGGTGTGAATCGTCGCGATTCTTATGTTTCGGTTTCCAGCGGCCGGGTTGGTGTGACCTCGAAATCCACCGGCCGCTCGGTGGATGTAACCGCAGGACAGAAGACAACCGGGCGTTCCGCGGGATCCATTCAGGCTTCTTCTTTGGGCGGCAGTATTGGGAACAGTTTTGCCGGTGCAAACTCGCCTGAACCCAATGGTGTGAGCACAGACGCCCAACCCCAGTCCAACTCTCCGACACCCGCATCGGCTGCCGGTGGTGGCACTGGGTCTGATCCAACTGATGGCGCATCCGCGACCGGCGGCGAGGGCGAAACGGGTGCGACTGGCGATGGACAGGGTGGCGATCCAGGGGAGGCGGCCAGCAATGATGCAGATACGTCCACGCTTGGACCAAGCAAGTGATCACACACTCACGCAAAAACCTGCACCGGGCCTGACGGCTCACCGAGAAACACACAGCGGAGCGATGCGTTCCACGCGCTTCCGACCCGCACGGGAAAAGACCATGACGCGCAATCTTGCGATCAATGCGAAAAACAAAGCCCGATTGGCGGCCGTGTTGGCTTTGCTGGTTTTGGGAGTGGGTGTGTTCCTGGCACAAACCACGCCATTGATGACCGGCCTGCACAACGCGTTGGTTTCCATGCGGTTTGCGGTCTTGCCGCGTAAAGCATCCGGTGATGTTGTTCTTCTGGCGGTCGATAAAGCGAGCCTGGACCATATCGGTACATGGCCCTGGAAACGCGGTGTTTACGCCGATATTATTGATCGCTTGCTGGACGACCGTGCAGCCGAAATCGCTTTTGATATCGATTTCAGCAACCGCTCGGACCCCGTAGAAGACTTAAAATTCGCGCAGGCTTTGGAGCGGGCGGGCGGCTCGGTCATCTTGGCCGCGTTTTCGCAAGCCGGTTCGGTGGATGGGGCAGATTCGGGCATGGTGATCAATCGGCCCATTACCGCTTTGCTGCGCAACGCCTGGCCAGCTTCTGTCAATGTATTGGCAGACCCGGACGGTCGGGTGCGCTCTATCCCTGTGACCGAAAGCGATGGCGAGCGGGTCTTGCCATCTTTGGCGAGCCTTTTGGCAGGCGGGATCGACATGCAACGCCGATCCATGTTGGTGGATTACTCCATCGATCCCACCAGTCTGCCGATCTATCCGATCAAGGCACTGTTGGAAGGCAAAATCGATCCGCAAAGGCTCGCGGGCAAGCGCGTCATCATAGGAGCGATGGCGGCGGAACTGCGCGATTCTTTTGCGGTGCCCGTTCACGGTGTCTTGTCGGGGTCGATCGTTCAGGCGCTGGCAACGGACAGTTTGGTTCAGCAGAGAGTGCTAACGAAAACCAATCCGATGACGCTGGCATCTCTCTTGATGCTGGTGCTTTCGCTGACAGGCGTTATGTGCCTGTTTACCGGGTTGATGGGGCGTCTTGTGTTGTGCGGCCTATCGATGATCGCGCTCGAGTCCGTGGCCGTACTGGTGCAGGGCGTCAATTCCATTGTGGTCAACACTGCGCCTGCCCACTTGGCACTGCTGGGCTTTGCTTTGTTTTTGCTGGGTCAGGAACTTGCTCAGCGGCGCAGCCGGTTGCAGCGCATGCGCGCCCAGAAGCAACAGCTGGAACGTGTTTTTGCCCATACGATCAATGATAATTTCGATGCGATATTGGTTTTCGGACCAGACGAGGCGGTGCTTTATGAAAATATGCTGGCAAGGGACCTGCTGAGTTTTGCAGAATCGCAGAAGCTGGGTCTGCCCGAGATTTCATCTTATCTGCCGCAAACTGTCCTGAGCGAAGCGCGCCGGATGTTTGCAGGTCTGGTGGACGGGGTTCATCAACCGGCTATTGAGGGCGTCATGTCCCTGCCGCAAGCGAGCGGGGACACTCGTGAAGTCCAATATCGGCTCACGCCAAACTCCGGCACGCCCAATGCGATGGGTGAGATCGTCGTTCCCAACAACCCGGTTTTGTGTTTCACGGGCAAAGACGTGACGCTGGAACATGCCAACCAACGCCAGATCGAACGGCTTGCCCATTTTGATGTCGAAAGCGGCGCGGCAAACCGGTTCTCCATGCTGCAACAGGCTCAGGCGCTCTTTGACCGGCGCGCAGCCGACGTAACGCATGACGTCAATGCTTCTGCTGATGAAGCTGCGGTGCCAAATATCTCTATTTTTGCCTTCAAGTTACACGGCCTTGACGTGTTGCAAGACATGTTTGGCATGGGGCTGACCGAGCAACTTCTGCAAGGTCTGGTAAAGCGTGTCTCCGGTTTTACGGCAGACCAGACCGTTGTTGCACGGCTTGGCGGGACCCGGTTTGCTGTTCTTTTCCCATCGGCCTTCAACCGTGTTGATGCGGAGGCCATCGCGCAGGACCTGGTTCGTCTTATCGCACGTCCCATTGATGTGCAGGGCCAGCAGATGACGATTGCAGCCAGTGTCGGCTACGCTTTACCAAGCCAGGACCATGCCAGCGCCGAAGCCATGGTGAGCGCCGCCGAAATGG